>JAYSSW010000233.1:0-9716 GCA_043720335.1 Planctomycetia bacterium | reverse complement strand
CTGCCGCCGGTGGTCGCCATGCCCAGCTCGCGGGCCCAGTGCTTCAGCTCGTGCTCGCGGCTCTGCCGAGCGCTGGGGAAGCTCGCTTCGACCGCCTGCATGCCTAGGCCGCGCAGCTCGCGGAGCGTCTCCAGCGTGCAATCATAAAGCGGATGCGCCCACGCTGCAACGCCTCCCGCGTGCCGCACGCGCTCGATCGCGTCGGCGACGGGCAGCTTCGTCTTCGGCACGGTCGCCCGGCCCTTGTCCCCCAGGTAGCGCTGGAACGCCTCGCGGACGCTGCCGGCGTGCTTCTGCGCGACCAGCAGTTCGGCGAGATGCCGGCGCCCCAGCGAGCTGGCGTCGCCGAGCTGCGCGATCGACTCCTCGGTGACATGGACGCCGAGAAGCCGCAGTCTCTCGACCATCGCGTGGAAGCGGCCGACGCGGTCGCCGCGCAGCCTGCGCATGGCGCCGACGAGGGCCGGGTCGTCGAGGTCGATGAAGTAGCCGAGCAGGTGCAGCTCCTTGCCTCGAAACTCGCTGGTGATCTCGACGCCGGCGATCACTTCGAGATTCGGCCCCGCCAACCGCCGTGCGGGCAGGACGCCGTCGAGCGTGTCGTGATCGGTGACGGCGATGGCGGCGAGCCGATTGCGCGTCGCGACTTCGACGAGCTGGGCCGGCGTGTAGGTGCCGTCGCTGGCGGTGGTGTGCAGGTGCAGGTCGGCGCGGTCGTGGTGCCTGGGGAGGGCGAGCTGCTGGCACAGGTGCGTGAAGGGTTGGCCTGCGGGCATGCGTTTGGCGTCGAAAGGGATGCGGTCGTGCTTGCGGCTTGGCCTGGCGACGTGGGGCACGCTTGTAACGTGCCTGAAGCTTCCGGCACGTTACTAACGTGCCCCGCGCCCTACGCGATCGGTTCTTCAACAGACACGGGCTGCGGCTCGGTTTCCGCCGCGACCATCAGCGTTTCAACGGGAGGCACGAGCGCGGCGGCTGCTTCGGCTTCCTTCTTCGCAGCCTCTTCGGCTTCCAGCTTCGCGGCTTCGTCGGCTTCCTTCTTCGCCGCTGCCTCGACGGCTTTCTGCGCGGTCGCTTTCACGTCGCGCAGCAGGCGGTCGAGGACGCCGTTGACGAACGACGACGAGTTGGCGGTGCCGTAGCGGCGGGCCAGCTCGATCATCTCGTCGAAGGCGACGTTGGTCGGCGTGTCGGACATGTGCATCAGCTCGAACGCGCCGATGCGCAGCAAATTGCGGTCGACCGGCGCGATGCGGTGCAGCTTCCAGTTGTCGGAGGACGCGGTGATCTTCTTGTCGATGTCGGCCTGGTTCTTCACCACGCCGTCGAACAGTTCCAGGCAGAAACGCCTAATCTCCGGCTCTTTGAGCCGGGTTTTGACGAACCGCTCGAAGACCTTGCGCTGGGTGCGCGGGTTCTGATCCCGCTGGAACAGCAGTTGCATCGCCACTTCGCGGCCGCGCGATCGTCGTGTCATGCCCCGTCCTTCGTCTAAGTGCCAGCAGTCATGTTATGCGCAGCGCTGCCAGAAGCGATCCCAGGCCACACTAAGGGGATGCCAGCGAACCATGCGAGCGGAAACGTTTCGTTCATTCCGCGTGTCGTCGAGGTATCCCCTCGCTTGCGCTCAGGGTTAGTGAAGCTCGTCGATACTTCTCCATGGCGCACGATACATCGATGCCGGCGACAACGGACGAGGGGATTTGCTCGCGTTCGCTCAAGGCAGCAACCGCAGGAGGTTCGCCATCTCGATGGCGGCGAGGGCGGCGTCGAAGCCTTTGTTGCCCGCCTTGACGCCGGCGCGGTCGAGGGCCTGCTCGACGGTTTCGCAGGTGAGGACGCCGAAGATGACGGGAACACCGGTGCTGAGACCCGCCTGGGCGACGCCGCTGGTCGCGGACCCAGCGACGTGGTCGTAATGGGTCGTGTCGCCACGGATGACGGCGCCGAGGCAGATGACCGCGGCGTACTTCTTCGACGTGGCCAGGCGCTGGGCGACAAGCGGGATCTCGAACGAGCCAGGCACCCAGACGAGGTCGATGTCCTCGTCCTTGACGCCGTGCCGGCGCAGGCCGTCCTGCGAACCAGCGACGAGCCGTTCGACGATGAGCTGGTTGAACCGCCCCGCGACAATGGCGAAACGGCCGACGGGGGTGGCGAAGTTGCCTTCAAAGGTTGGCATGGCGTGTTGGCGTGAGGTTGGGGGAGGGTGTTTTTTCCCGTTTAGCGCCCGCGTGGTCCTGGCGGGATGAGGATGGCACTTCATCCCGGTGAAAATGGGATGTCGTGGCCGCCTGGCCGTGCGGGCGCTAAACGGGGAAAGGCGTCACGCGAGGTTCAGCGTCCTCAAGAACTCGTTGTTGCTCTTGGTGCGGCCCAGGCGGTTGGTGAGCAGCTCCATCGCCTCGACGGCGTTCATGTCGCTGATGACTTTCCGCAGGATGTAGGTCATGCGCAGCTCCTCCGGCGAGACCAGCAAATCTTCCTTGCGGGTGCCCGAGGCGTTGATGTCGATGGCGGGGTAGATGCGCTTGTCGACGAGGCGGCGGTCGAGGTGCAGCTCCATGTTGCCGGTGCCCTTGAACTCCTCGAAGATCACTTCGTCGGCCCGGCTGCCGGTGTCGACGAGGGCGGTGGCGATGATCGTGAGCGAGCCGCCCTCCTCGATGTTGCGGGCGGCGCCGAAGAAGCGCTTCGGCTTGTGCAGGGCGTTGGCGTCGACGCCGCCGGAGAGGATCTTGCCCGACGGCGGGATCTCGTTGTTGTAGGCGCGGGCGAGGCGGGTGATGGAGTCGAGCAGGATGACCACGTCTTGGCCGAACTCGACCATGCGCTTGGCCTTCTCGATGACCATCTCGCAGACCTGGATGTGCCGGGCGGCCGGCTCGTCGAAGGTGGAGCTGATGACCTCGGCGTGCTCGCTGCGGACGGTCCGCTCCATGTCGGTCACCTCCTCGGGGCGCTCGTCGATGAGCAGCACGATGACGTAGCATTCCGGGTGGTTGCGGATGATGCTGTTGGCCATCTTCTGGAGGAGGACCGTCTTGCCCGTGCGGGGCGGGGCGACGATCAGGCCGCGCTGGCCCTTGCCGATCGGCGTGACCAGGTCCATGATCCGCATGTTGATCTCGGTCGGCTCCGCTTCCAGCACCAGCCGCTGGTTCGGGTGCAGCGGGGTGAGATCGTCGAAGACGACTTTCTGGGTCAGGATGTCGGGGTCGTTGTAATTGATCGCCTCGACGCGCAGCAGCGCGAAGTATCGCTCGTTCTCCTTGGGCGGGCGGATCGTGCCGGCGACGACGCTGCCGGTGCGCAGGCCGAAGCGGCGGATCTGGCTGGGGGAGATGTAGATGTCGTCGGGGCAGGGGAGGTAGTTGTAGTCGGGGCTGCGCAGGAAGCCGAACCCGTCGGGCAGCACCTCCAGCGTCCCTTCGCCGAACATCAGGCCGTTCTGCTTGACGCGCTCCTTGAGGATCTTGAAGATCAGGTCCTGCTTCTTCAGGCCGGTCGTCTCCTCGATCTTCTCGTCCTTGGCGATCTTGAGGAGCTGCACGATGGTCATCTGCTGCAGTTCGGAGATGTAGGTCGCGCCGCGCTTGATCTCCTCGTAGCGGTTGTTGACCTCTTCATCGAAGCCGTACTGGGCGTCGTCGGGGGAGGTGGGGGCGGGGACCGACACGGAGGCGGCGGGGGCGTCGTCGAGGACGTCCTTGCCGAAGCGGTCGCTGGGCTGGTCCGGTTTGGCGTGCGGGCGTGGGCGAACCGGCTGGCCTTCGCGACGGCCATGTTGGTCGGGCATGTGCGGGTCCTCCTGGTGCTGGCAAAGGAGAGGGAGGCGGCAGGGGGGGGATGGAGAGCCGATCCTCACGCGCGGACAGAGCACGACATGAATGATAGTGGTGCCCGCACAGCGCCAGCGGTAGGTCAGGGTGTAGATTCCGTATCTCCCCATTGTACGCGATCCGGCGCGGACGGGGAAATGTTTTCATCAAGTTCCAAGGACGATCCCCCAGCCCCGCAACAACACGTCGATTTCCGCCTCCAGCGACGAAGGCGAACCTGCATTGTCGAGCACCGCGTCGGCCCGGCGGCGCTTCTCGTCGAGCGGCATCTGGGCGGCCTCGCGGCGGTCCAGCTCCGCTTCCGACCAGCCCCGCTGCGACTGCAGCCGCTTCAGGCGTTCCGCGCGTGGCGTGTCGACGAAGACGATCTTGTCGCAGGCCTTGTCCCAGCCGGTTTCGAGCAGGATGGCCGCGTCGAGAATCGTGAACGCGACATCGGGCGAGGCGTTCGCCTTGGCGATCTCCGCGTGGATGCGCTCGTCGATGTAGGGGAAGACGACTGCCTCCAGCGCCTTGCGCTCGCCGTCATTCGCGAACACGATTGCACCGAGCGCCCGCCGGTCGATGTCGCCGGTCGGCTTGAGGATGCGGCTGCCCCAGCGCGCAACGAGCGCGCGTTTGACGTGGTCCTGGAGCAGCGCCTCGTGGCCAAGCTGGTCGGCAGAGATTTCCCAGCCGCCGCGCTCGGCGAGCAGCCCCGCGACAAAGCTCTTGCCGCTGCCGATGCCGCCGATGACGCCGAGGATCGGCTTGGGGGTGGGAGAGGTTTTCAAGATTTCACCACGACTTTACTAACCCTGAGCGCAAGCGAGGGGATCGCTTGGCGGCATGCGATCTCGTTATCCCCTCGCTTGCGCTCAGGGTTTGTTTAAAAACACTCTCACGCATCGGTCGTGTCGAGCCAGTTCGGGCCGACGCCGATGTCGACGGCGAGCCGCACGCTGATGCGCTCGGCGAGGGCGCTGGCCATCTCCTCGCGGACCATCGCCACCATCGCGTCGCGCTCGTCGGGCGGGACTTCAAAAACCAGTTCGTCGTGAATCTGCATCAGCATGCGCGAGCGGTGCTGCTCGCGCTTCAGCCGGCGGTGAAGGTTCAGCATCGCGACTTTGATGAGGTCGGCGGCCGAGCCTTGGATCGGCATGTTGATCGCCTCGCGTTCGGGCTGGTTGCGGCTCTTGTAGGTCGAGCTACCCCGCACGCCGACGATGGCCCTTCGCCGGCCCAGGATCGTCGACACATAGCCGTCGCGGATGCAGTCGCGCAGCAGCTGGTCCTGGTACTCCAGCACGCGCGGGTAGCGGGCGAAGTAGGCGTCGATGAAGGTGTTGGCGTCCTCCTGCTTCATCTCCAGCCGCTGCGCCAGGCCGAACGCGCTCATGCCGTAGATGACGCCGAAGTTGACCGTCTTGGCGATGCGGCGCATGCTGCGGTCGACGGCGCTCGACGCAACGTTGAAGATCTGCGAAGCGACGAGTTGATGGATGTCCTGGTCATCGGTGAACGCCTGCTGCAGCTGTTCGTCCCTGCTGAAATGGGCGAGCATGCGCAGCTCGACCTGCGAGTAGTCGGCGGCCAGCAGCAGCCAGCCCTCCTGCGGCAGGAACGCCCGGCGGATCTGGCCGCCCAGCTCGGTGCGGCTCGGGATGTTCTGCAGGTTCGGCTCGCTGGAGCTGAGCCGGCCCGTCGACGCGGACGCCTGGTTCAGCTTCGTGTGGACGCGGCCGGTTCGCTTGCTCACCAGCAGCGGCAGCGCGTCGACGTACGTGCTCTTCAGCTTCGCGATCTTGCGCTGCTCCAGAAGCTGGCGCGGGAACTCGACGTGCGGATGGCTTTCCTGCGTCGCCAATGATTCCAGCGTCTCCTGGTCGGTGCTCGCCTCGCTGGTGAGGGCGGTCCGCTTCTCCGGCTTGAAGCCCATCTCCTTGAACAGGATGTCGCGGAGCTGCTTGAGCGAGCCGATGTTGAACTGCTTGCCCGCCAGGTCGTAGAGCGTTTGTTCGATGGTTTGCAACTGCGCGTCGAGATCGACCGCCATGCGGTTGAGGAACGGCACGTCGAGCCGAACGCCGGTGAACTCCAGATGGGCGAGGACTTCGATGAGCGGGATTTCGAGATCGTCGTAGAGATGGAAGCCGTCGTTGGCCGAGTCCTTCGAGCGGCGGAAGTGGAGCGCTTGCAGGCGAGGCTCCAGCAGGTCGCAGAGCCGCCAGGCGACGTCGGCGTCCTCGGCGGCGTACTCGGCGACCTGGGCGGTCGGCACCTGGTCCATGCGGATCTGCTTCTTGCCCTTGCCAATGAGCTCTCTGATCGGGATCGGCCGGTGCTGGAGATGGTCGCGCGACAGCTCGTCCATGCCGAGCGAACGGGCGCCTGGGTCGAGCAGGAAGCCCGCGATCATCGAGTCGCCGACCACGCCGGCGAGTTGAACCTCGTGCCGCAGCAACACCTGCCAATCGTACTTGATGTTCTGGTTGATCTTGCCAATGTTGGCGTCTTCCAGGATCGGCTTGAGTGCGGCGAGTGTCTTCGCGGGGTCGAGCGTCGTTTCGCCCGCAGGGCCACGCAACGCGAGATACCACGCCTCGCCTGCCTTCCAGCAGAACGCCATGCCGACGATGTCGGCTTCGTGCGCGTCGAGCGAGGTCGTTTCCAAATCGACCGCGAATCGCTTCTGCTGCTGGAGCTGCACAAGGAAATCGGCAAAACCCTGCGGCGCGTTGACGAGGTGATACGTCGCCTGCCAATTCGGATCGCGTGGCGGGCCGTGGCTCGTCGCTTCGCCACCGAACAGGTCGCCTTGCAGGAACTCGCCGGTCGGCTTGGCGGGCTGCACCACGCGCGGCGCGACCTGGTCGGCGAAGCGGCGGAAGCCCCACTGCTTGAACAGGCCGTGCAAGCGCGGGGCGTCAGGCTCCTGCAGATGCCAACGGTCCCACGCCTGCTCGAATGGCACCTGCGTATCGAGCTTCACCAGCGTGCGTGTCAGGTCGAGCATAGGCAGGAAGTCGCGCAGGTTGTCCTTCTTCTTGCCGGGGATCTCGTCGAGCTTCGCCACCAGGTTGTCGAGGGTGCCGTAGTCCTGCAGCAGCTTGGCGGCCGTCTTCTCGCCGATCCCCTTGGCGCCGGGGATGTTGTCGACCGAGTCGCCGACGAGCGTTTGGAAGTCAACGACCTGGTCGGGCCGCACGCCCCAGTCGTTGTGCAGCGAAACCGCGTCGTACAGCTCGCGCTTGCGCAGGTTGTAGACCTTGATGCGGTCGGTCAGGAGCTGTCGGCAGTCCTTGTCGCTGGTGCAGATGAAGACCTGCATGCCGCGTGCTTCACCGGCGCGCGCGAGTGTGGCGAGCACGTCGTCGGCCTCGAAGTTGGCGACTTCGACGACGGGGATGCGCATCGCCGGCAGCAGCTCGTCGCGGATCACCGGGATCTGGCTGATGAGGTCGTCGGGCGTCGGCGAGCGCTGGGCTTTGTATTCGGGAAAGATCGCGTCGCGGAACGTCTTGCCGGGCGGGTCGAAGACGCAGACCAGGTGGGTTGGTGCGACCGTGTCGCGCAGGAACATCATGTCGCGCGTGAAGCCGTAGATCGCGGAGGTGGGGGCGCCGGTGGGGCTGGTCATCCCCTCGTCGAGCTTGCCCCGGTTGAGCGCGAAGAAGTTCTGGAAGATGAGCGCGAAGCCATCGACGAGGTACAAGGTTTCTTGGGTCGGCTCGGCCGGCATGAGGGCACCCTGGGCTGATCGGAAACTGATCGCTCACTACAACCCGGTGTGGAGCAAGCCGCCGAGCTTGCTCCTTGCATTCGGGCAAGCTCGGCAGCTTGCCCCACAAAAGCCCGGTGTGGAGCAAGCCGCCGAGCTTGCTCCTTGCATTCGGGCAAGCTCGGCAGCTTGCCCCACAACCTGCGGTTTCGGCTCGGCGACGTGGGACCGGCGAAGAGGCAGGACAAAGAAGATCGCGACGCCACGATTGTAAAGCCGACGCGAGCGCGGTTCAAGGGGCGTGTCCAAGGGCCGCACCATCGCGCCAACGCGCAGCGCCGGAATCGTCCGCATGCTCGGCAAACTCGGCGGTTTGGGCTTTGTGAACCGCCGAAAACGCCGATTCCGACTCAATCCGTTTGACAGGTTTCCCGCGTCCATTAGACTTGAGGGAGAGGGCCGCGTCACCGGCCCGTCATCTCCTGTTGGCATTTCCGAACGAGGTGCGCGATGGCCGGCCTGAAGAAGCCCACCAAGAAAAAAGACGCTTCACGACCCAATCTCGTATTGGTCATCTTCCTGGTTTTCTTCGTGCTCGTCGCCATCGGCCTGGGCACCTGGGGCTACTACGGCTACGCCGGGCAGGAGAAGCTGAAGGCCGACGCCAAGGGCGCCAACACCGCCAAGGACGTCGCCGTCAACAACGAGGACTTCCACCGCATGACCTCCTACGAGGTCCGGCTGGCCCTCGGCGACTCCCTCAGCGCCGACGAGAAGACCGACCTCGGCCTGCTCCGCGACCAGATGAAGGACGGCGGCAAGTTCAAGGACATCAAGACCCGCGACCAGATGGCGAAACTCATCGACCAGCTTGCCAAGACGCTGGAGCTGAACGACCAGAAAGAATACAAGAACAACTACAAGACGCTGCTCGACAAGGTCAGCGACGACCTCAAGAAGATGCAGGGCCTCTACACCACCTCGCAGGCCGACGTCAAGGCGTCCGACGAGAAGTACAAGACGCTCGAAACCCGTCTCAACGCCAACTGGAAGGTCGCCCTACAGAAAATCAAGCAGGGCAACGACGACTACCTCAAGTCAGTCAAGGGGAACACCGACGAGTTCGCCAAGCTCGCGGCCAACAACCGCGACCTGACCAAGCAGCTCGCCGACATGAACACCGAGATGCAGAACCTCCAGGAGAAGCACCGCAAGGACCTGAAACGCAAGGACGAGACGATCGCGGGCTTCACGCAGGAACGGCAGGACAACCAGCTCCAGCCCGGCCGCCGCGTCGAGGAACACGCCCTGCTGCTTGACCTGTCCACCGGCAAGCCGCTCTGGGACACGCCTCTCGGCAAGATCACCCGCGTCAACGTCGAGCAGGGGCAGGTCAACATCAGCCTCGGCTCGGCCGACAACATCAAGCCGGAGCTCACCTTCAACATCTTCGGCGCCGGCGCGACGGGCCGGGCCGAGAAGCAGCTCAAGGGGACGGTCGAAGTCATCCGCGTGGTCGACTCCCATTCGTCGGTCGCGCGCATCACGTCGCTCTACGACGTCACAGGTCGCGAGATCCTGTTGAACGACCTCAATCGCGGCCGTGCCCAGCGCGAAGCGGAAGGAGCGATGCGCGAAGGGGATCTATTGTTCAACATGGTCTGGGGCAGCCGGGTCGCCATCGCGGGCTACGTTGGCATCACGGGTCAGGCCAGCGAAAGCCCGACCGAGCAGATGCGCCAGCTCACCGACTTCATGTACCTGCTGGAGAAGCACGGCATGATCGTCGACGCCTACCTCGACCTCGCCGACGGCTCGGTCAAGGGAGCGATCACGCCGAAGACGCGCTACCTGGTCCGCGGCGAAGACCTCCGCTCCGACCCCAAGGACGAAGTCCGCGCCGAACGCGCCAAGCTGGTCAACGACGGCATCGCGGCGATGCGCAAGCAGGCCGTCGAACGCGGCATGTTCATCATCTCCGCCGACAACCTGGGCCACGTCGTCGGCTACCGCCGCCCCCGCAGCGCCAACCAGGCCGAGGCTTCGCTGTTCCGCCCGTCGATCCCGTTCGCGGGCACCGTGCTGCCGCCGCAGAACGCCCCGCCGCGTCCGATGGAAGAGAAGAACTGATCGCGGTGGCAACGACTTTCATCCCAGGCCGTGGGGGGGGG
>JAYSSW010000232.1:0-9730 GCA_043720335.1 Planctomycetia bacterium | reverse complement strand
CTTGGCGGCGACCTTCACCTTGCCCGGCTTGGCCAGCGCGACCTTCTCGCCCATCGTCTTGCCCTCGACCGTGAATTCGAGCGGGTGGGCGTAGCCGTCGGAGATGTACGAGCGGCCTTTCGCCAAGCCTTCCGCCCATTTCGGGAAGTCGATGCGGTCGATCTTGCCCATCTGTACGTAGACGCGCCCCTGGCCGACGCGCGAGCCGCTGATGCAGGGGAAGTCGGTCTCGCCGCTCGCCTTGAGCGGGAAGCCGCAGTTCATGAGGTGGTACCAGCAGTTCCATTCCGGCACGCGGGCGGTATCCATTGCACTGATGAAATCGCACAGGCCGAGCGAGGTGGTGACGCAGATCTCCTGGGCACCGATGCCGTCCATCTCGGGCACGCCGTAGTTGGGGAGCACGTTGGAAACACGGGCGTGGGCGGCGACCAGTTCGTCGAGCGTGACGAAACCGTCGCCGTTGGCGTCGATGGTTTGGAAGGCGTCGGGCAGCAGCCCCTTGGCCGCTTCGTCGGGCGAGAGTCTGCCGTCCTTGTTGGTGTCGAGGCTGGCGACGAGGCGCTTGCTGGCCGCTTTCAAATTGACGCCGAGGCCGCTGGCGGAGTGGGCGTAGCCGGTGTAGGCGCCCTGCGCCTTGGCCCAGCGCATCAGCGGCGTGGTCCAGGTGGGCCAGCCCTTCGTCTTGGTTCCTTCGCTGCCGGGGTACGTCTGGTCGCGGAGGTTGAGCAGGCAGACGTGCCCCAGCGCCTGCGAGCCGAAGCCGCTCACCTCGATGTCGTACTTCAGCACGGTGAACGGCTCGCTGAGCTTGTGCGCGGTCGGCTCGAAGAACTGGCGCTGGAAGTCGTAGCACGGCCCCCACGTCAGGTTGCAGCCGACGTTCAGCCCTTCGCCCTTGACGTGCAGGAACATGTCGTCGGCGAAGACCCCTTCGGTCGGATTGGTGTAGTGGGCGCAGCCCGCCGCGTGGATGTGGTGGTCGCCGCTGTACCAGCCGAACGTCGACGGGTCGGTCCAGCGCTGCAGCTTCACGTCGATGACGGCGTCGCCCTTGCTCGGCACGACGATGTTGCGCTGCAGCATGCGGTACTCCGGGCCTCGGCCGAACTGCATGACGAGCTCGCCGGGCGGCAGCAGCACCGTGCCGCCGCTGTGGCGGTAGACCTGGTCCTGGAAGAAGAAGTCGGGCGCCAGCCGCTTCGCACGCGGCGGGTAGACGCGGCCCATCTTGTCTTTGAAGGTGAAACGGCCCGTCGTCGCCTTGCCATCCACATCGACGATGTTGAGCTTCACCGGCACCGCTGGGCGGATGTCGAACAGCACCGGCGCTTCGGCGCGGAAGCCGAGGTCCTGCGTCCCCTGCCCCACGTCGAAGACGATGACCGCCTCGCGCTTGCCCGCCTGGCTGCTGTGGATGAGCGCGAGGGCGTACTCGACCTTCAGCCCGCTCAGCTTGTCGGTGAGCGGTTGGCTGGCGAACATCTCCACGTCGAGGAAGCGGTCCTTCAAGTCCTCCTTCGAGATCTCGCCCGCCTTGCCTCGCGAGTAGATCGGCAGCGCTTGCGGGCTGAGGATGCGCAGCGTCTTCGTCACCGTGCTTTCGTTGACGACCTTCACCACGACCGGCGTGAAGCCGCCTTGCTGCAGCTGCGCGGCGGCCGGGCCTCGTTTCACTTTCACGCGCGATTCGGGATTGAGATGGACGAGCAGCAGCACCTGCGCGTCGAGCGCTTTCTGGATGGCGGTCGCGTCCTGCTTCTCGACGAGCGTGTCGAGCACTTTGCGCTGGTCGGCAGGCATCGGGGCGCCGAGGAAGTCGAGGGCCTTGATGAGCCGCCGCACGTTGCCGGCGAGCGGCTGACCTTCGACATCGACGGGATCGAACGACTGCGCCTGGGCTGTCAGCGCGAGCGACCCCCACGCCAGGGCAAGCGCCAGCCACCGCATTCCGCTTCGCATGGAACCGTCCTCCGCAAGACACCGGGAGAGAAGCATGTAGCACGCAGGGTATCGCGGTTGGCCGCGAGATGAAAGCGAAAAGATCGAGGCGAACGGCCAGCGTAAGCTGGCTGGTAGAACCTTGCGGTGATTGCCAGTTCCACCAGCCAGCTTACGCTGGCCGTTCGCTTGGTTGCGAGAAACTCTCCCAATCGTCAGAATCGGCACAACCTGCCAAATCGTTGTGTCGGGAAAACGACTTCGCCGACTTGACCGTTTGGCGCGGCGGCGGCGATGAAATAGGATGACAGGGTGGAAGTCTGTGACGAGGACGCCGATTCTGCGGCGAGGTGACGCGATGCAAGCGACTCTATCGCTGGTTCTGACCCTGGGAATGCTGGCGCCGATGCAAGCACCCGACGCCGACAAGGCCGACGTGGTGCTGCGCTGGAACGAGATCGCGCTGCAGGCGATCCGCGCCGAGCGCACGCCGCCCCCGGTGGCAGCGCGCAACTTGGCGATCATGCACATCGCCGTGTTCGACGCGGTCAACGCGCTCACGCAAACGCATCGGCCCTACCTCGTCGAAGTCGAGCCGCGTGCGGGAACGTCGCCCGAAGCGACGGCGGTGTCGGCCGCGCATCGGTGTTTGGCGTCGATGTTCCCCAAACAGAAGGACTTCCTCGACGCCGAGCTGAAACGCAACTGGGCCGAGCTTCCCGCAGGCAGCTCGCGCGACCAGGGCTGGGAGCTGGGGCAGTTCGTCGCCGACCGCATCCTCGACCAGCGTCGCAATGACGGGTCGGCGAACGCCGGGGGAAAGTACGTCTTCAAGCAGGGCGCCGGCCTGTGGGAGCCGACGCCGACGCAGTACACCAACGCGCTGCTCCCCGATTGGGGCTACGTGACGCCGTTCGCGATTCGCAAGGGGACGCAGCACCGCCCGCCGGGGCCGCCGGCGCTGAACAGCGACGCGTATCGCCGATCGTATGACGAAGTGAAAGCGATCGGCGGGAAGAACAGCAAGACGCGCACGCAGGAGCAGACCGACATCGCGAATTTCTGGGCCGACGACGTGGGGACCGTCACGCCGCCGGGGCACTGGAACCGCATCGCCCAGACCTTGGCGAAGCAGCGGGGCAACAACCTCGTCGAGAACGCCCGGCTGTTCGCGCTGCTCAACATCAGCCTGGCCGACGCGGGCATCCTCTGCTGGGTTTTGAAGTTCACGTATGAGTTCTGGCGCCCCGTCACCGCGATCCGCCGCGGCCACGACGACCCGGACCCCGAGCGCGACTGGCTGCCGCTGCTGAACACGCCGCCGTTCCCCGCTTACACATCAGGCCACAGCACGTTCAGCGCCGCCGCTGCGACGGTGCTGTCCGACTTCTTCGGCAACGACAAGGTCCACTTCGCCACCACGTCGGAAGGCCTGCCCGGCGCGACGCGATCGTTCGACAGCATCTGGGCCGCAGCGGAAGAGGCCGGCATGAGCCGCATCTTCGGCGGCATCCACTGGCAGTTCGACAACCAGGACGGCCTGGCCGTGGGCCGCACCGTGGGCCGCTACGTCACCACGAACGTGATGCAGCCGCGCGTGCGCCAGGTGTTGCGGCCGCCGACGCCGCCCGCCCCGCCGCGCATCACCGTCGAACGGGACTCGATGCCGTGACGCGCGACACACGCCCGGTTCCCCAGGTGACGTTGTCGGAATCGACGCACAACTTCGTCAGGTGCTTCGCGAGCAGTTCCGCCGTTTCGACCTGCGCGGGGAGCATCAGATGCTTGGAGTCGACGCGGTGGTTCTCCGCCCCGTCGAGGTGGTCGCCTTCGTAGTACAGCCCATAGCCCAGCACCAGCGCGCCGTGGCCGTTGATGTTGAGGATGCGCCGCACGTTGGGCGGGCGGCTCAGCGGCTCGTTCTTGATCGTGTCTCCGCCGACGTAGACCAGCGACTCGACTTCAACACGGTCCTTGTCGAGGGCATGCGCCAGCGCACGAATCGCATTCGCTCCGGCGCTGTAGCCGAGCAGCACGATCTTGGCGTTCGGCTCGTCGCGCTTGAGGTTGACGATCGATTGTCGGAAATGGGCGCAGTGGTGCAATTGGCCGTTGTAAACATTGCCGAAGCCGAGCGTCTTGACGTAGTCGCTCAGCCCCTTGAAGTTGCCCGCGTAGAGCGGATCGAGACCGTTGACGAAGTACAGGTGCAGCCGATCCTTCTCGCCTTGAGGCGCCGTTTCGCACAGGCGCCGGATGCCGGGCAGCGGTTCGTCGATGGGCTGCAGGAAACTGAAATCGACGGTCGCCACCGACGGCGCAGGGAGTTGCTTGCACGCTTCCGCCAGCTTGCCTTCGCAGAAGACGGAGCAGCCGGTCAGTTGCATCGACAACAGGAAAATGCACCAGCACCGACCCGTGCGCATGGGAAGCCCTCGACTCTTCGACCATCATCGACGAAGCAAGCCGAGGCGTTGCCATGCAATCGCCGGGCCGCGCGCGCGGATTCAGCAACATGGCCCGCCAATCCCGCGCAGCCGGTAAATTCTGCGCTGAATCGCCGTCTGAGCCCGAAGCGCGAGCGAGGCAGCCCCGCGCAACGATGGGTCGTGATGGATGCAACGGGTTGGGTCTGCCGATGCGCAGCGAGGAATGGGCATTCACTCGCTGCGCGTCGGCAGCCCCGACACGTCACGCCCCGGTTGCATCGCCGCGTGGTTTTCCTCGCTTGGCGCTTCGGGCTCAGCAAGGCAGCCGATGCAGCGAAGTCGCATTCCGCGCGGCGCGTTGGCAGCCCCGACACGCCATGCCCCGGTTGCATCGTCGCGTGGTTTTCCTCGCTTGGCGCTTCGGGCTCAAAAAAATCAAATCATCGCAGATTATGGTTTCCTCCATGCAGGCCCGATGTTAGAGTGGTAGGACGTTCAAGCTGCCTGCCTTGCCTACCCGCCTCCCTGGACTTCGGCTGATCCCTCCCATGTGCCGCTCCGTCCTGTGCGCCTGGTGCGTCCTCGCGATTGTCGTCTCGCACGTCTCGGCCCAGCCGGCCAAGGTCGTCGGGATCGCCATCGATCCGCCGACCGTTTCGCTGCGCGGGCCGCAATCGACCTATTCGCTGCTCGTGCATGGCAAGACCGCCGACGGCCAACTCGTCGACCTGACGCGCGTCGCCAAGTACCGCGCCGTGCAGGCCGACGTGGTTCGCGTGTCGCCGACCGGCGTGCTGCGTGCGCGGAAGGACGGCGCCACCGAGATCACGATCGAAGCACACGGCATCACCAAGACGTGCAAGGTGGTCGTTGAGGAAACGAGCAAGCCGCGCGCGTTCCACTTCGAGAACGACATCGTGCCGATCCTGAACCGCTACGCCTGCAACTCCGGCGGCTGCCACGCCAATGCCGAGGGGCAGAACGGCTTCAAGCTCTCCGTGTTCGGCTCCGACCCGGCGTTCGATTTCAATGCCATCACGAAGGAAGCACGCGGCCGCCGCATCGTGCACGCGGCGCCGCAGCGCAGCCTGCTGCTCGCCAAGCCCGCAGGCCTGATCGCGCACGGCGGCGGCATCCGCACGCCGGTCGATTCGCCGGAGTACGAGCTGCTGCGCGGCTGGATCGCGGCCGGCACGCCCTTCGGTGACCCGTCGGCCCCGCACGTTGTCAACATCCGTGTCGAGCCGAAGGAACGGCTGATGACGATGCGCTCGCAGCAGCAACTGCGGGTCGTCGCTCGCTACTCCGATGATCGTGAGAAGGACGTGACCGCGCTGGCCCGTTTCCAGACCAACCAGGAAGGCATCGCCAGCGTCGGCTTCGACGGGCTGGTCAATGTCGCCGCCGTGCCGGGCGAGGTCGCGGTGATGGCGAGCTACCTCGGCGCCGTCGACGTGTTCCGCGCGTTGGTTCCGAGAGCCGAGACGATCGCAGCCTATCCCGCGTTCCCGGAGAGCAACTTCGTCGACAAGCACATCGTCGCCAAGTTGAAGAAGCTAAACATTGCGCCGTCCGACCTGGCCGACGATTCGGAATACCTGCGCCGCGTCTATCTCGACGTGATCGGTACGCTGCCGACGCCGATGGAGGCGCGTCGTTTCCTCGCCGACACGAAATCGAACAAACGCGCGCGGCTCGTCGATGAACTGCTGGAGCGGCCGGAGTACGCCGACTTCTGGTCGCTGCAATGGGCCGACATCCTTCGCGTGGATCGGCAGGCGCTGGGGCACAAGCGGGCCTACGCCTACCATCGCTGGATCCGCGACAGCTTCGCCCGCAACAAGCCGATGGACCAGTTCGCCCGCGAACTGCTGCTGGCGGAAGGCCCGCTCGAGGAGTCGGGGCCGAGCAACTTCTACAAGGTCGTCAGCAAGCCGGGCGACACGGCGGGGACGCTGGCGCAGATCTTCCTGGGCGTGCGGATCGCCTGCGCGGAGTGCCACCACCACCCGTTCGACCGCTGGAGCCAAACCGACTACTACGGCATGCAGGCGTTCTTCACGCAGCTCAGTGTGAAGGCTGGCGCGCGCGGCGAATCGCTGCAGTTCGTCGGCGACCCCGAGACGAAGCATCCGCGAACCGGAGCGACGATCACGCCGCACGCGCTCGGCGTGGCGATGCCCGCGAAGGCGCCAACCGGCGACCGGCGTGCGGTCTTCGCCGATTGGCTGACGAAGCCCGACAACGCCTGGTTCGCCCGCAACCTCGCCAACCGCACCTGGGCCCACTTCCTCGGACGCGGCATCATCGACCCGGTCGACGACGTGCGCGACACCAACCCGCCCAGCAATCCCGAACTACTCGACGCGCTCTCCAAACACGTTGTGGAGACGAAGTACGATTTGAAGCAGCTCATCCGCACGATCACCGCGTCGCGGACTTACCAGCTGTCAACCAAGCCGAACGCGATGAACGAGAAGGACGCGCTGAACCATTCGCGCGCATTGTTCCGCCGGGTGCCGGCCGAGGTGCTGCTCGACATGGTGAGCCAGACGACCGGCGTGCATGAGAAGTTCGCGGGGGCGGCGCCGGGGACGCGGGCGATCCAGCTCTGGGACAGCAAGACGCCGCACTATTTCTTGAAGCTGTTCGGCCGGCCGCAGCGGAACTCGGCGTGCGAATGCGAGCGCATCCACGAGCCGAGCGTCGCCCAGGTGCTGCACCTGCTCAACGCTCAAGATCTTCAGACGAAGCTGAGCCACGAGCGCGGCAGCATCGCGAAGCTGGTTCGCGCGAAGACGAAGGACGCCGAGCTGGTCGACGAGTTGTACCTGACGTTCTACAGCCGTCTGCCGAGCGAGCGCGAACGAGCCACATCACAGGAACATCTGCGCCGCGGTGGTGAAGAGCGCCGGCTCGCGGCGGAAGATTTGGCCTGGACGCTGATGAACACGATCGAGTTCCTGTTCAACCGATGAGGTTTTGAGGGGATCGCCATGCACCAGATCGGACGCCGCGACTTCGTGCGGATGGGGACGGCCAGCCTGTTCGGCATGGGCCTGTCGCTGCCTGGCATCCTGCAAGCGCAGGAGCGCGCTCGCCAGCAGGGGCGCCCGACGCGCGACGTGTCGCTCATCTACCTGTTCCTGCACGGCGGCCTGAGCACCATCGACACCTGGGACATGAAGCCCAGCGCCCCGGCGGAGTTTCGTGGCGAGTTCCGCCCCGCAGCGACCAATGTGCCTGGCATCCATATCTGCGAGCACTTGCCGCGCATGGCGCAGCAGATGGACAAGATCGCGCTGCTGCGATCGTTTCGGCACCACAACTCCGACCACGGGCCGGCCGACCACTACATGCTCACAGGCTACTTCCCCGGCGCCGGCTTCAACCCGAACCTGTCGCCGAACAACACGCGGCCCTCGCTCGGCTCCGTCGTCGCCCGCAAGCTCGGCCCGCGCGGCGGTGTGCCTCCCTACGTCTGCCTGCCGCGCGTCCACCCCAGCGGCGGCTCGGCGTACCTCGGCCCCAACGTCGCCCCGTTCGTCATCGACGCCGACCCGAACGCCCCCGACTTCGCGGTCCCCGATCTCGTGCCGCCGCCGGTCCTCGCGTCGAACCGCCTCGACGCCCGCCGTGAACTGTTGCGCAACCTCGACCGCTACGAGGCGAGCGCCGAGCGAAACGCCAACGCGCACGCAAGGTCGGTCGGCGAGTACCAGCGCGAAGCGTTCAACCTGATGTCGTCACGCGCGACACGCCGGGCCTTCGACATCCACGGCGAGCCGGCGCGGCTGCGCGACGAGTACGGCCGGCACTCGCTCGGCCAGTCGTGCCTGATGGCGCGACGGCTCGTCGAAGCGGGGGTCCGCTGCGTCACCATCGACCACAGCAACTGGGACACGCACGACAACAACTTCGCCACGCTGCGCCGCGACCTGCTGCCGGTGCTCGACACCGGCGTCGCCGCCCTGTTCCGCGACCTGGCCGACCGGGGGATGCTCGATTCCACCCTGGTGGTGGTCACCGGCGAGTTCGGCCGCACGCCGAGGATCAACCGCAACTCCGGCCGTGACCACTGGGGCCCGGCGTTTACCGTCGCGGTGGGGGGCGGCGGAATCCGGGGCGGCGTCGCCGTCGGCGCCAGCGACCCGCGTGGTGAACGGCCTGCGACCGAGCCGCACGGCCCGGAGAATTTGGCCGCGACGCTCTTCCACCAGATGGGCATCGACTTGACAGAGGAGTTCCACACAACCGACGGCCGCCCGGTGCAGATCGTCAACAACGGCCGAATCATCCGCGATTTGCTGTGAAAAAGTTGGAACCACGAAGGAGCACGAAGAGGCACGAAGGAAAGACAGGAAAAGAACGAGAAGTGAAAACGTGGCGAGAGGTGGGCATCCCTCTCCCCGTTACGGGGAGAGGGACCGAGGGTGAGGGGTTATCCCACGTCAGGGGAGAATGAAAGCGCCAAGCCCCACCATGAGCGAAGCGATTGGTGGGGGTCGAACCGCGCGACGACTCACCCCCAGGAATCGCTTCGCTCATCCTGGGGCTTGGCATTGTCCGAAATTGACTTGATGATCGAAGCGACTTCTTGGGGGGAAACTGCCATGCTCACGATCGACGGCCACGCGGCGCGGACCTGCCAGGGCATGAGCCGGCGCCAGCTGATGCAGGCGGGCGGACTTGGCGTGCTGGGGCTGTCGCTGCCAAACCTGCTGCAAGGGCGGGCCGACGCGCAGACGACCACCGCGCGGCGGGCGCCCCACTTCGGGCAGGCGAAGTCGTGCCTCGTCATCTTCCTCTCCGGCGGCATGTCGCACCACGACACCGTTGACATGAAGATGGACGCCCCCGAAGAGATTCGCGGCGAGTTCCGGCCCATCGCGACCAGCGTGCCCGGCTTCCAGGTCTGCGAGCACCTGCCGCAGCTCGCCCGCTGCGCCCACAAGTTCACGACCGTCCGCTCGATGAGCCACCGCGACACGAACCACCCCAGCGGCTGCTACTGGATGATGACCGGCCACGAGTACCCGCGCGCGACGAACCTCAGCGAGAACCTGTCGCGCGACGACCATCCGCACATGGGTTCGAGCCTCACCGCGATCGGCAACCGCCGCGAGCGCGCCGTCCCCGCTTTTGTCACCGTTCCCGACTACATCGCCGTCAACGGCCCGATCCGCGCCGGCCAGCACGCCGGGTTCCTCGGCGGCCGCTACGATCCCTTGGTCGCGCGGGGCAACCCCAACAGCGACGACTTCCAGCCCGCCGACCTCGGCCTGGTCCCGTCGGTCGGCGCCGCCCGCATGAGCGAACGACGCGGCTTGCTCGCAGCGGTTGATGGCCAGCAGCGGCGG
>JAYSSW010000231.1:0-4646 GCA_043720335.1 Planctomycetia bacterium | reverse complement strand
AGCGCGGAACGACGCGACGGGAATCATACGCGGCAACGGCCCCGGGCGCAAGCCCCCAGATTCACAGAACCCCCCAGAGTGCGCGCTGGCCCTGCGCTCCCTCCGCGCCTCCGCCGATCGTCCTATGCTCGCTTGTCCGGTCCGCGCGGTGTGTTACGAATTCTCGCAAACGGGCCACGTCCGCCTGTCGGGTTTGGCGGCGATCTCAGTAGACTTCGTCGTGCGTGCCGACGGTCATTCGAGGATCTCTCGCAAGATCTCGGCCGGGGTGGCCGGAACACTGCGTCCTTCCGCGAATTCCTGGCGGGCCTCCTGGACATCGGCTGTCAGCCGCTGACGGCCCGCCTGCGTCAGCCGCCGACCCAGGATCGCGATCAGCTCCTGCTGCTCATCCAGGGACAGATGATCCGCTGCTTCCAACACCTCGCCGAACGGCATGGCTTGATTCATCGCCTTCCGCCTTTCACAACGAGCATCAACAGTTCCGGCCGCACGTCGTTCTCGCTCATTCCGCCAGGATACCTGCTGAAAGCAAATGCTTCAACTGCGGAGTTTGGCTCAACGGCGGCGAGGCGATGGTGGAAGAGGACCGTCACCGAAGCGATGCACTCCAGGCCAGCGGCGCCGCCCGCAAGTAGCTTGAGAGGAGGCGTGTGCCGCCGAAAGCCACCGCGCGGCGCGGCTTCCCCTTGCATCGAGATCCTCGTGAAACGATGGCTCCGCATGATTTTCTTCGCGATCGCGCTCGGGCTGCTGGCCGTGGTGCTGCTCCTCCTCGTGCTGAGCTGGTCGGCGGCGCGGCCCGCAGGCCTCGGCGTGCAGCCGGGCGGCGGGCTGAAGGACTGCCCCGGCACGCCGAACTGCGTCTGCTCGCAGGCCAGCCGCGACGCCGACCGCCTGCCGCCGTTCACCTTCGACGGCGACGCCAAGGACGCCTGGCAGCGCTTGAAAGCCGTGATCCTCGCGGAGCCACGCGCGAAGATCGTCACGGAGAGCGAAACCTATCTTCATGCGGAGTTCACGAGCCTGCTGTTCCGCTTCGTCGACGACGTCGAATGCCTGCTCGGCGCCGATGGCCGAAGCATTGAGATCCGCTCCGCGTCGCGCGTCGGCAAGTCCGACCTCGGCGTGAACCGCGAACGCGTCGAACGGCTGCGACGAGGCTTCGAGGGGAAGTAGATTCGATGTCTCTCCCCATGCGCAACTTCAAACTCACACTGAGCTACGACGGGACCGGCTTCCGGGGCTGGCAGACGCAGCCCGGCATGCGCACCGTGCAGGAGACGCTCGAAGCCGCCCTCGCCGCGATCTTCCAGCAGCCGATCCGTGCCAAAGCGAGCGGGCGCACCGACACCGGCGTGCATGCCTTGGGACAGGTCGTCAACTTCCACGCAGACACGAAGCTCCCCGTCGGGAAGCTGGTGAACGCCGTCAACGCGCACCTGCCCGACGACGTGGCGGTGCTGGACGCTTGCGAGGTTCCGCCGGAGTTCGACGCCACCCGCGACGCGATCCGCAAGACGTACCGCTACGTCATCCACGACGGCGCCGTGCCCGGCCCGTTCCTGCGCCGATTCTGCGCCCACAGCCGGCAGAAGCTCGACGCGGCGGCGATGTCGCGCGCGGCCCAGGTGCTGGTGGGCAAGCACGACTTCCACAGCTTCGAGACCGAATGGCCCAACCGCGCCACCAGCGTCCGCACCATCCTGCGCTTGTCGGTGAGCCGGGCCGGCGACCAGGTCTGGATCGACGTGGAGGCCGACGGGTTCCTGTACAATATGGTGCGTGCCATCGCCGGCACGCTGATGAACGTGGGGCGAGGCTACTGGCCCGAATCGCGCGTCGCCGACATCCTGCACGCCGAGGACCGCACCCAGGCCGGCCCCACCGCCGCCGCCCACGGCCTGTTCCTCGTCCGCGTCGATTATCCATGACGCCTTGCGATGACAAACACCCCCCAAGCCCCAGGATGAGCGAAGCGATTCCTGGGGGTGAGCGTGACCCTTTCGACTTGCTTCCTCGGACTCTCCCTGAAATCTTTCATGCAATACCCTCCCCAGTTCGCGATCCAGCCGTTGACCAACATTCCTCGCGCCACGGTTCGCGTGCCCGGCTCGAAGAGCATCACCAACCGCGCCCTCGTGCTGGCGGCGCTGACCGCGTCGCCGGGCCGGGCGATCACGCTCGACGGCGCCCTGCACAGCGAGGACACCGTCGTCATGGCCGACAGCCTGCGGCGCCTCGGCTTCCGCGTCGACGCCGACGAGGACCGCGCCACGCTCACGCTGCACCGCCCCGGCGGCGACCGCGTCATTCCTGTTGAAACGGCCGACCTGTACCTCGCGAACTCCGGCACCAGCATGCGCTTCCTCACGGCGATGGTCGCGCTCGGCCAAGGGCGCTACCGCCTCGACGGCGTCGCGCGCATGCGCGAGCGCCCCATCGCCGACCTGCTCGACGCGCTGCGCCAGCTCGGCATCGACGCGAACAGCGAGACCGCCAACGGCTGCCCGCCCGTCGTCGTCCACGCGGCCGGCGTCCCGGGCGGCGCCGCACGCATCCGCGGCGACGTGAGCAGCCAGTTCCTCAGCGGCCTGATGATGGCCGCCCCGTTCGCCCGCAGCGCACTAACCATCGACATCGAAGGCGTGCTCGTCTCGGTGCCGTACGTCACGATGACCGTGGCGATGATGAGGCAGTTCGGCCTCGTCGTCGAAACGGACGGCCTGACCCGCTTCCGCGTCCCGGCGCCGCAGCGGCCTGCGCCGCTGGCCCGCTACGCCATCGAGCCCGACGCCTCGGCCGCCAGCTACTTCTTCGGGGCGGCGGCGATCACCGGCGGGACCGTCGGCGTCGCCGGCCTGCCCGCCGACTGCCTGCAAGGCGACATCCACTTCGTCGACGCCCTCGAAAAAATGGGCTGCCGTGTCGAGCGCACGAGTGACACCGTCGTTGTCACGGGCGGCGTGCTGCACGGCGTCGACCTCGACATGAACGCCATCAGCGACACGGTGATGACGCTCGGCGCGGTGGCGTGCTTCGCCGAAGGCCCGACGCGCATCCGCAACGTCGCGCACATCCGCCACAAGGAGACCGACCGCCTGGCCGCCCTGGCGACGGAGCTGCGCCGCGTCGGGGCGGAGGTTTTCGAGGAGGCCGACGGCCTGACGATCACGCCGCGCCCGCTCCGCGGCGCCGTCTTGCAGACCTACCACGACCACCGCATGGCGATGAGTTTGGCCCTGGTCGGCCTGAAGGTCCCCGGCGTCGTCATCGACAACCCCGCCTGCGTCGCCAAGACCTACCCACGCTTCTTCGACGACCTGGATCGGCTGCGGAAATAGGCGCCTCGTCATGACGAAACAGGAAGCGAAGCAGAACTACTTCATCGAGAAGCGCGTCCGCGCCCTGGCGACCATCTATCTCGCGCGCCGGGCCAATCTTGAAATCATCGAATTGAAGCAGGACCAGAGCATCGACCTGATGATCGACATCCACGGCGAAGATCGCACTGGCTTTCGGCTGTTCGGTGTGGAGTTGAAAGGGGCGTGGTCGGTCCTGCCTGCAAACGATGCGAACAGGGAAATCGGAAAGCAGGTTCGCGAATCCCGGAAGCACGGCCCTTTCACGTTCCCGGTCTGCCTGTTCTATTTCACGATGGAGGACACGCAGGCATGGTACGCCTGGGTCGCTGAGCCGGTGAATGATCCAGGCAATGGGCCTTCCCTGCTCGCTCGCCGAGACGTGGCTTGTCAGCCGTTGACCGACGACGAGATCGACGCCATCGTGAGCCAGGTGAATCAATGGTACGACGCTCGTCGCCCGCTGCAGCTGACCTGACGCGGAGCAGACGCATTACGTTCGGTCTCGCCACGCCGTGGAATGCTCCGCATCTGGGCTGCCTTCCCGCTTCGTTGACATGCGGACAACCCTGTGGAGCAAGCCGCCGAGCTTGCTCAAGCATTCGGGCAAGCTCGGCGGCTTGCCCCACAACTCGCCCGAAGGCCGTTCCTTAAGAGTGGCTCGCTTTTCTCTTCCCGCAGGTCGCTGGATGCGATAGGCTGCATGGAAGATTCTGAACCTTCCTTCCTGCGGAGCGACTCTCTCCCATGCTCAGCATCCGCGACGGCGTTTCGAGATTGTGCGACGGATTGAACCGGCGCGAGGCGCTGCGCGTCGGCGGGCTGTCGGCCCTGGGGCTGACGATGCCGCGCTTGCTCGCCGCCCGAGCGGACGGTCCGGCGCGGCGGACGGGGCGGGCGAAGAACTGCATCGTGCTGTTCCTGATGGGCGGCCCGCCGCAGCATTCGACGTGGGATCCCAAGCCCGACGCGCCGGCGAACATCCGCGGCGACTTCGGCCCCATCGACACCTGCGTGCCGGGCCTGCGCATCGGCTCGCTGCTGCCGAATCTCGCGCGGCACGCCGACAAGCTGTGCCTGCTGCGGGCGATGTCGACCGCTGACAACGCGCATTCGTCGAGCGGGTACTACATGCTGACCGGCGTGCCGCACGCGCCGATGAACACCGAGAACGCCAACCCCGGCGCGCCGAACGATTGGCCGATGCTCGGCGCGATCGTGCGGAAGCTGCGTGGCGACACGGGGGGCCTGCCCGCGTCGGTGCGGCTGCCGATGCACATCTTC
>JAYSSW010000230.1:0-9738 GCA_043720335.1 Planctomycetia bacterium | reverse complement strand
ACTCCGTTGCCCCGCCGGGGCAGAAACGCCGATTCGATCGCGATCCTCGAACCCTGTACGCCTGCGAGCTAATCGCTTGACAACCGGAGCGGCATTGGAGTAGCATCCGAGTATGAATCCGAAGTTCCACTAAGAGGAGTCGATCCATGGAAACCAAACGATTTCAGCTCGATCTCAGCATCCACGAGCATGAGGAGATGGAGCGGTTGATGGCCCGCGCAGGGCTGAAGACGAAGCGCGAGTTCGTCAGCAATGCGCTGACGCTGTTCCGCTGGGCGGCGAATGAGTTGGTGCAGGGGCGGTCGATCGGCTCGGTCGATGCGGGCGGCGACGTGAAGCAGCTGGAGATGCCCGCCCTTGCGGCTTTCGCGTCGGTGGGCAGCAAATTCGACGAACTGCTGGCGAACCACCTGAAGAACCGGGACGAATCAATCACTCCTCGTCTTCGTGAACGAGAGGGACTGTCGTCGTCTCCCAGCTCAGATGGATGATCGTGACGATTTGGGTTCTGTGGTCGAGCGTCGCGACCAAGACAAGGGTCGATCTCATCATCACAAATCCCTTTTGGGTTCTGGTCGTTTTGCCGCTCCACATCAGGGACTGTTTAAGCTGCCCATAGGCGTCGAAGTCATCCGCCAGCTGCTTGATCTGCGCGTTGAACCAGTTGTTGCAGGACTGTTGTTCGCCCCGGGTGATTCGTCCAGCGTCGCACGCTTCTTTGATCCTGAGGAGCACCTCGTCAACTTCCCGAACCGGAGGAGACACCGTCCTCTTGATGCGACCCATTGTTCACCTCGCCTGGGGAAAGATTGAGTTCGGCCAGCTTTTCTTGAACGGGTTGAATCGGCCTTGAAGCGCGGGCCAGCAATTCCTCGGGGCTCGGGAGACTTCGTTCCATTCGTTCGCCGATCGCTGCGTAGGCGCTCAGGCTTGGCGTCGTGAACTTCGTGATGACGCCGTCCTTCGAGACCGACGCGATCTGGCAGCCGTTCAGCATTTCGGACGCGGCGAATTTGTACACCGCCAGCGCTTCGCAGATCACCTCGCGCTTGGAGCGCATGTTGCCGTGGTGCATGAACGTGACAAGGTCGTCGAGTTCGCGCTGGGTGAGATCGAGTTGGAACCGCTTCGTGTTTTCCATGGAAGTCGCTCCTGCATGTTTGAATTGGAATCAACCGTGCAGAAGTTGTCGTCGCGCCGCAGGGGGTGAGTCGTTTATTCGATCCAGCTTGCAAGCATGGTCTCCTCCAAATCCGGTGTCGATTCCACTGAAATTCTACTCATTCGTTCCAGGAAATCAAGCCAAAAAGCCTCGCGAATCGTGTTGCACTGAAAATCTCCTCGAACCTTCCTGAAAGATCGTGCGAAAAGAACTCGGCTCGCAAATCGAGTGGCATGGGATAGAATGCCAGCGTGACAGGCAGCGCCCGGGAACACCGAGAAGTGAGGCCGTTCGCGGCCTATTGAAGCGTCCCTAGCGCTGCACGAGGTGAGTCGTTGGTCTTCCAACGAATCGCCTGCGAGGGGAACGCTCCGTAAAAAAGAGCGGCTTCCCTCGCCTCTTTTCGATAACCTAGAGTCCAAGTCGCCGTAGCCGATCGATTGGCCACAAGAAGTCAGGGGTTCGCTCATGCCCGGATACTTCCTCCGTGTCGAAGCGGTCAACCTCGCCAGCGTCCTCGACGACACCGACGACCTCAGCACCCGGCGCGGCGGCGGCCTGATGCTGCTCAACGCCGTCAAGGAGCTGAAGGGCTTCGCGATCGACGAGATCGCGACTGGCGCCTCCATCGGGCTGTTCTCGTTCAACGCCGCCAGTGAAGAGGAAGCGGAAGCGGAGAAAGTGCGCGACCAGGTCCGCGACCACTTCCGCAGCGGCATGCTCGCGCACGGCACCTTCGTCGTCGATGTGGTTGACACGGAAGGTCGCACGGCGCTCGAAGCCTACGACCTCGCCACCGCCAGGAACCGCTGGCGCCAGATGCAGGAGCCATGCCTTTCGCTTGCGGAGCTATGGAACGGTGCGACCACCGACTGCTACCTCAACCGACTGCGGCCGGGGGCGGTTCCGGGCAACATCCCCGACCATGAGAAAGAACTCGTTTCGCGTTCGGTGTTCGACCGCCGCGCCTACGGCAAGGACGCGAGACAACGTTTCTACGACCGCGAAGTCAAAGCGGAACTCGGCTTGTCGTTCACCACCGAGTTCAACGACATCGGCGACCCCCGCGATCTCTCCGACGACGACGCCCCCGCCAACACCCACGACAAGCTCGCCGTCTTCTACGTCGACGGCAACCTGTTCGGCAAGAAGTCGCGCAAAGCACTCGACATCGGCGTCGAGGCCTACCAAGCGTGGTCGAGCGACCTGCGCGGCCACCATTCCACGCTGCTGAAGGAACTTCTCCTCCGCGCGAAGGACCAACCTGCCTGGAAGAACGGCGAGATGATCCGCCTCGAAACGCTGCTCTGGGGCGGCGACGAGATCGTCTTCGTCGTGCCGGCCTGGAAGGGCTGGGAGCTGGTCGAGTGGTTCTTTTCCCACAAGCACGAAGTCAAGCTCAACGAGAAGCTGACCCCGCTCACCTACGCTTGCGGCCTCGTCTTCTGCCACACCAAAGCCCCGATCAAGAACGTCATCGACCTGGCGAAGAAGCTGGGCGACAAGGCGAAGAAGCTCAACCCGAAGGACGCGAATCCCGACCAGCTCAAGCACGCCATCGCCTACGAAGTGCTCGAATCGTTCGACGACGTGACGAACGACCTCGACGAGCATCGCCGCAAATGGCTGCCTCGGAGCCTCGACGTCCAACAGCTCCTCTTCACGCCCCCTCAGCAGCCGACTCCGCCGCAACCCGATTTCTGGGCCGCGCTGCGGGCCATCGCGGCATGTCCCGACTTCCCGATGCGGCAGCTCTACATGCTCTGCAAAGCCTGGCGCAAAGGCGAGCCGACCGCGACGCACGAGAAGCGCCTGCGCGACAACGGCGCTCCGCTCGACACGTTCCTCAAGCAGTTCCCCGAAGAATCGGTCGCCTGGCTGCACCTGCTGCAGATGCTGCCGTACACACCCACGCCGAAGACGGAGGCCCAGCCATGAGGACGCAGCACCGCTTGAACGTGTCGCTCACCCTGCTCGGCCCGATCCTCACGCGCGGCGGCGTCGCCGACGAGGCCGGCATCGACGCGCCCCTGGCGCGCGACGGCCTGGGCAAGCCCATGCTCCCGTACTCGCTCGTCAAGGGCAAGGTCCTCGACGCCCTCCGCGACTTGCGACCGAACGCTTTCGAGAACTATGAGTACCGAGGCCGCCAGAAGTATCGAATCGTCGACCAGCAGGTTGGCGATTGGTTCGGCAGGGAACCTGAGCAGGATTCGCCCGATTCGGATCGTGGCTCGCTACGCTTCAGCGACTTCGTGACAGACCACCTGGAAACCAGGCAGAAACGCAAGGAAGAAGACGAGCACGACAACGTCATCGAACGCATCCAGATCGACCAGGACACCGGCGGCACCAAATCGCGCATGCTCGCCATGCTCGAAGCCCCCTTCGGCTACGGCGAGGAAGTGACGTTCAACGGCAGCGTCGAGTTCGTCGCCGACGAAGCCGAGGCGAAGCAGATCCGCGACACGCTCGACGAGGCGCTTCGCTGGGTCCCCGCCTACGGCTCGCAGCGAACCGTTGGATTCGGCCGCACGCACGCCGTCGATTGCACGCGGGAGAAGTCGCCGCGCCGCAGCGTCGGCGTTCCGTCGTCGGGGACGGCGCTGCCGTTGCGGCTGACGCCCGACCGGCCGCTCTGCCTGGTCGGCCCCAAACACGCCCGCAACCACTTCGAGTCGCTTGAAGCGATCCCCGGCGCGGTCCTCAAGGGCGCCCTTGCCCAGCTTCTCCTGGAACTCGCCGGCGCGCGCGGCCGGGTCGTCGGCCCCGGCTCGCCCGTCTTCCCGAAGGTGGCGCAGCACTTCGAGGCCATCCGCTTCGCCGAGGCCAAACCGATGATTGCTGGCGCCAAGGAGCGTCCGATCGTGCCGCCTCTGTCGCTGGTGCTGGTGAGCCCTGACGAGAAGGGCAAGAAGAAACATTTCCGCGATGTCGCCTTGATGCCACTGCCGGATCTCATCGAGAAGGTTGTGCCTGCGTTCGCGACCGACTGGAAGGACGAAGACCGCGCCGTGATCCGCACGACTTTCGGCTTTCCCGACATGGAAACGGAGCGTCGCACGCGCACCGCCATCGACGAGAACACGGGCCGGGCCAAGGACCAGCTTCTGTTCTCCTACGGCCTGGTGCTGCCGAAAAAGAAGAAGAAGGACGACTCAACGGTTGCGTTCGTTTGGGAAACCATCGTCGGCCTGGAGAGCGTGCCGAGCGCGGATCGGCCTGCGGTCGCGAAGGAGCTGGCCGAACTGCTCGCGCACGGCCTGCCCTGCCTCGGCAAGACGCGCGCGACCGCCGCCGTCGAATGGCTCGCGGCGAGGACCGCCCCTGCGATGAAGGAAAACCCGACGGGCAAGGACGGCGTCCACGTCGTCACGTTGCAGACCGAGTGCCTGATGACCGATCCGAAGTTCCTGAAGGACAACGCCAGCGATTGCCTGGAGCGAGCGTACCGCGACTTCTGGCACGACGTGTCCGGCGGCTCGCTGAAGCTGCTCAACCACTTCGCGCGGCAGGCCCTCTACGGCGGGCATCTCGCCAAGCGAACCAGGCGAGACGGCTACGAGCCGTTCCTGCTCACCGAGCGGGGCAGCGTCTTCGTCCTCGAAGTGGTGCAGCCGGACGAAGCGAAAGCGAAGATCGCCGAATGGCGGGCGGGCGGGCTGCCGACGTACCACGCCGCCGCCGCCAAGCCGCACTGGAAGACGTGCCCGTTCCTGCCGCACGTCGGTTTCGGCGAAGTCGCCATCGACCTCGCCTGCCACACCGCCTCGCAGCCGCTCAAGGAGACGCCGTCATGAGAACGCGCTGGCGCATCACGGGCCGATTCACCACGACCGCGCCGCTCCACGTCGGCAGCGGCGCGGTCACGACTCACGGCGCGATCCTTGACAAAGACGATGTAAAATGCGACGTGCAGGCCGTGGTCAAGGACCACGCCGGCAAGCCGTGCATCCCCGGCACCGCGATCAAGGGGGTGCTGCGCTCCTGGGGCGAACACTTCTTCAAAGGCGAGAAAGAAGCCCTCGACCGCGTCTTCGGCCTGCGCGAAGCCGACGCCGACAACGCCCAGTCCGGCTGGGCCGAGTTCTGCACGGCGTTCGTCAAGACGCCGACCGACAGCAAGCAGTTGAAAGACTTCGCCGACCACGTCCCGTACTGGCGCGAAGATCGTCTCACCGGCGTCATGTCGCATGTCAGCATCGACCGTGCGACCGGGGCGGCGGACGACGGCAAGCTCTTCTACGAGGAGTTCGTCCCCGAAGGCGTGGCGTTCCACGTCGAGATCACGGCCACGCGCCTTTCGAGCGAAGAAGTCGCGCTGCTGCTGGCGATCCTCGAACATGGCGCCGGCCACGACACGCATCCCTTCCAGCTCGGCGCGAGCGGCGCCGACGGCTGGGGCCGCATGGAATGGCGGCTGGAGCAGGTCGCCAAGTACGAGGCGCAGCAGCCTCGCCTTGATGCTGCGAAGGTCGGCTTCGGTTGCTGCGTCGTCGCCCAGCCGCCCGCCACCAATGCGGCGCCGGCGACATCCGCCAATTCGCTTTCGCTCGACCTGACGCTGAAATTCCAAGGCCCATTCCTCGTCAACGACCAATCGCGCGAGAAGAAGAACGAATCGGAAACGGACAAGACCAACTTCACGCCGCTGCGCCGCGCCGACGGCACGGTCTGGCTGCCCGCGTCGTCGTTCCGCGGAGCGCTGCGGCAGCGGGCGGAGTTCCTGCAAGCCTCGCTCGATCCCAAGGGCACCGTGGATCGCGTCTTCGGGCACACCGGGCAGGCCAGCATACTCGTCGTCGGCGAGTTCACGCAACAGGGCGACTGCAAGGCTCCGCGCCAGGACTTCGTCGCGCTCGACCGCTTCACGGGCGGGGCGGCGGACGGCGCGAAGTTCGACGCCCAGTACGCCGACCGCCCGGTGCTGGCAACCCGCTTGACGCTCGACCTCGCCGGCCTGCAGCCTGGCGACCTCGCGATCTTCGCCGCCGCGCTGCGCGACGTGTGCGAGGGCCGCGTCACGTTCGGCTTCGGCGGATCGAAGGGCTACGGCGAAGCGCGCGGCGAACTCGACAAAAAAGGGCAGGAGTGGCTCGACAAGCACGCGGCGCCAACCCCCGCGTCGGCGGTCGCCAGCGATACCGCCGCTTCCGTTTCGAGTCTGGTTCAAGACGTGCTTCAATTCGTCATCGAGAAGAAGGCCACGCGCATCTACCTGAAGTCGCGACGGCAGGACGCCACCGCCGCGCCGGTGAAATGGGACGCGCTGTCGAAGGACATCCAGGACTACAAGAACCGCGGCAAGCTCGACGACCTGCCGGTCGAGCATGAGTTGGAGAACGACGAGCCGGTGCGGGTCCGGCAGCGCGGCCTGCCGTTCGAGTCGTCTGTCAGCGCGAAGAAGCCCCAGGCCGGGCCGGGCCAGCCTTCCAGCAACGGCGACCGCTTCGCCCACCCGTATTACTTCCTGCCGCTCAAGGAACGGGGCGATTTCAAGGACGGTCCCCGCGACGCGAATCCGGTCAGCCACGCCCGCTACAAGGAGGGCCACTACTCCGGCACGATCCGCGTGAAGCTGACCACGGCGACGCCGCTGCTCCTCTGCGACGACCAGACCCGGCGCGAAACCCAAGTCGCGGGCCACCATGAGTACGACACGCGCGTCGATGCGGACGGCAGGCCGCTGCTGGCGTCGTCGTCCGTGCGCGGCATGCTGCGCGCGGCCTACGAGGCGGTCACCAACTCGCGCTTCGGCGTCTTCCCGATCAACGAAGGGAAGGGCCACACGAATCGGCTGGGCTTGCGTCCGCCAGCGAACTCCGGGCTATCGCTGGTCCCGGTCCGCATCGAATCGCACGAAGGCCAGCTGCGGGCGCGGCTGCTGAACGGGACCACGCCCATCGGCGCCAACGGCTCGCCCAAGCAGGGCAGCCCCGTCTACGCGGCGCTGATCGCCAAGTACGCGCGCGACTGGAACCTGCCGCGCGCCGACAAGCTGAAGCACGGCGCCGCTGCGTGGGCCTACGTCCGTCCCTGGAAGCACGATCGATTCAGCTTCTGGAACGTGGAGGCGGTCGAGTTCTCGGACAAGTGCCCGACCACGACCCCGATCAACGGGCTTCGCCCCGCGCGGCGCTCCGCCTCTCCAGCGGCCTGGGACGAGCCGCGCTGGGTGCGCGGCTGGGTCTGCGTCACCGAGCGCAACATCGACGGCAAGCACGACGAGCGGTTCTTCTTCGGCACGGGCGAAGGCGCACACGCGGAGCTGGCGCCGGGGATCGCGTCGCAGTGGAGCCAATTGATCCAGAACTACCAGGAAGCTCACGAGGAAGAGCTGAAGCGCGGCGTCACGCGGCCCCCGGCGCTGAGGGATTTCTGCCGGTTCTCGCGCCACATCAGCCACGATCTGAAGACGATCACCGTGGCCGAAAGGGAGCTTTCCGACGGCACGCTGTGCTTCGCGCAGGTTCGCGCGGCGGGGAAAGGCTTCGTTGTCGAGGCGCTCTACCCGGTGATGATCTCGCGGAAGCTCTACGCGCTCAGCCCGCATCAACTGGTGCCGGCGTCGCTGCTGCCCGCGACGGCGCTCAAGGATTTGTCGCCTGCCGACCGCGTGTTCGGCTGGGTCAGCCAGGGCGCGACCGGCAAGAACGAGGCGGCTCACCGCGCACAGCTGCGCGTCGGGCCGGTCGTGTGCGTCACCGACGACGCCATCGAAAATTTCAAGCCGCCCAAAATACTGACGATCCTCGGGCAGCCCAAGCCGCAGCAGGGACGTTTCTACCTCGGCAAGTCCGACGGCGCCGCGCAGCCCAACGGCGGGTCGAAGGAAGAGCGCGGCTACCAGAAGGGCAACCGCGTGCGCGGGCCGAAGGTCTACCCGCACCACCGCGTCTTCAGCGAAGGGGACGCGACCAGCAACGAGCCGAGCAACCAGAACCGCTCGGTCACCGGCTGGGTGAAGGAGGGCGTTTCGTTCGAGCTGACGCTGCACGTCGTGAACCTGTCGCGCTTCGAGCTGGGTGCGCTGCTCTGGCTGCTGTCGCGCCCGGTGGGGCAGCACCTGCGCCTCGGCCTGGGCAAGCCGCTCGGTTTCGGCAGCGTCCGCGCGGAAATCGTCCCCGCTGACACGGTGCTGGCCGACGGAGCGGCCTGGACCGCGTGCATCGCGAAGGGGGGACAGCCGAAGCCCGAAGAGTTCGCGGAGATGGTGAAGGAATTCGAGGACGCGATGAACGGCGCGAACCCGACGCTGCTGGCGTCGTTCAAGAAGGCGTCGGAGGGCTTCGCCGGCGTGCCGATCCACTACCCGCGCACGCAGGGGCAGTCGGCAGGCAGCGGCGAGCACTACGAGTGGTTCACGAGGAACGAGGGCAAAGGCGGCAGGCAGCTGGCGCTGCCCGACCTGCTCGCCGCCGACCCGACGCTGCCACGCGACCCGGCGAGCTGAAACGCGGCCGGACGTTCCGGCCGGCGAGCCTTCACGCCGGATCCGCCGCAGGCAGCGCTACTTGTCCTTCGCCTTCGACAGTTTCTTCGTCGATTCAGCGATCTTGGTTTCGACTTCGTCCAGGGCTTTCGTGAGATCCTCACGGACCGTGGCGAACCGGTCCTGCCCGGCGTCTTCCAGATCGCGCAGCTGCTGCTCGATGCGGTCATGCTTGGCGTTCAACTCGGTGAGCTCCTTCTGGGCGGCGACCTTCTCGTCGCCGGTCAGCCCTTCGGTTTTCTCCCAGAGGCTGGCGACCTTGGTCTTCATCGCTTTCGCCTTCTCGGAGACGGTCTTGCCGAAGGCTTCCTTGTCGGCCTTGAACTTCGCCTTGTCGACGTGGACTTCGACCTTGCCATCGGTGGTCACCTTGAACCATCCCAGGTAGTAGCCCAGGCCACCCGCGACGACGACCAGCGACAGGACAACGATCAGCACTTTCTTCATTTCTGCGAACCTCCAGCGAGAACACGTTCGGGGTCAAAGGGGATCGAGCCTGGACGCCCGCGGGAGAGGCCATCGATGCCGCCGCACCGCGTGGCGCCCAGGCTCGGATTCAGGCGCAGCGGCGCCGCGAGCCTTGCAAGCTCCGCGACATGGCGGGGTGCTCATCAAGGTATTCGGCCCGATCCTCGGCTCATTTGGAATCGGAGCGAAGCCCCATCAGGGTGAGGACGGCGCCGACCGCGAGAATGACCGCCCCCAAGCCCGGGTTGAAGACGATTGTATGGGGCCTGGACACGTCGATGGCGAAGAAGCCGACGTCGGCCACGCGTTCGCGCGTGAAGAACGTGAAGCTGGGGACCGCCACGGCGATGACGCCCACGACCACCATCAGCAAACCAACGAGCAAGACGGGCCGCATTTTCGGTCTCCTTTTTTCAGTGCGGATTGATCTCGGAACCGACGGAACAACCTGCACATTCCATGCCAACTGCAGGGCGTTTTTTTCGCCGGGGATCGCTTCCCCTGCGCCCTGCCAGCGGCTACGATGTGACCTAGCCACCGAGATCACCGAGAACATCGACGGTTGCCTTCACGAACCCGGAGCGCAAGCGATGGGATACCTTGACGACACGCGGAA
>JAYSSW010000229.1:0-2142 GCA_043720335.1 Planctomycetia bacterium | reverse complement strand
TTCGCCCTCTCGCTCCTCGGCTTCGTCCCCGAATTCGACTACCAGACACTGGTCAAGGAGAACCGCGGCCGCCGCGTCTTCCCCGCCTCGCCCGGCTCCAGCCTGCTGCTGGCCAAGGCGACCGGCGCCGTCGCCCACGCCGGCGGCAAGCGCATGGAGCCGACCTCCGACGAGGCCAAGCTCATCAAGCGCTGGATCGCGTCGGGCACGCCGTTCGGCGACGCCAACGACCCGGTCGTCACCAGGATCACCATCGCGCCGGAGCAGCGCATCGTCAGCCGGCAGAACCGCCAGCAGTTCGCCGTGGTCGCCCACTACAGCGACGGCGCCAGCCAGGACGTGACGCAGCGCGCCCAGTACGAGAGCAACGACCCCGACCTCGTCTCCGTCGACAGCTCCGCGCTCGTCCGCAGCTACGACCAGAGCGGCGAAGCGGCGGTCATGGCCCGCTACCTCGGCCACGTCGCCACCTTCCGCGCGACCGTGCCGCTCGGCGTGAAGATCCCCGAGTACGCGTTCAAGGGCAACAATGTCGTCGACCGCTTCACGCAGAAGAAGTGGCAGGAACTGGGCATCGTCCCGTCCGACCCCGCCAGTGATGAAGTTTTCGTCCGCCGCGTCCATCTCGACCTGACCGGCACGCTGCCGACGCCGAAGCAGGTGAGCGCGTTCCTGTCGAGCAAGGATCCCGCCAAGCGCGACAAGCTGATCGACGCCTTGCTGGAGACGCCGGAGTACAGCTACTTCTTCGCGAACCGCTGGGCCGACGTGCTGCGCGTGAAGCGGGGCAACCAGCAGAACACCAACCGCGCGTTCGGCACGTTCGCGTTCCACAACTGGATCCGCGAGAGCATCGCGACCGACAAACCGTACGACCAGTTCGTGCGCGAGATCATGGCGGCGATCGGCGACGAGACGAAGTCGCCGCCGACGATGTGGTACCGCGACCTGCAGAAGCCGGAGCAGTTCGTGGACGACGCGTCGCAGGTGTTCCTGGGGGTGCGCATGGCGTGCGCCCAGTGCCACCACCACCCGTACGAGAAGTGGAGCCAGGACGACTACTGGGGCATGGCGGCGTTCTTTGGGCAGCTCGGCCGCAAGGCGGTCCCGACCCCCGGCGTCGTCATCCAGAACCAGGCCCAAGCCAAGCAGGTGATCTTCAACAAGGGGACCGGCACCGTCCTCAACACGCGGACCAGCAAGCCCGCCGTGATGAAGGCCCTCGACGGCGACCCGGTCACGCTCGCCCCCGGCGAGGATCCGCGCCATCGCCTGGTCGATTGGATGGTCGACGTGAAGAACCCGTTCTTCGCCCGCGCCGTCGCCAACCGCACCTGGGCGCACTTCTTCAACAAGGGGATCGTCGACCCGGTCGACGACATGCGCGTCACCAACCCGCCGACCAACCCGGAGCTGCTCGACGCGCTGGCCAAGGAGCTGGTCGACAGCAAGTTCAGCCTGAAGCACCTGGTGAAGCTGATGGTGAAGAGCCAGACGTACCAGCTCAGCGCCATGCCGAACGAGTTCAACAAGCAGGACAAGAAGTCGTTCGCCCGCTACTACCCGCGGCGCATGTCGGCGGAGGTGCTGTTCGACGCGGTGAGCCAGGTGACGGCCAGCCCGGCGGCGTTCAACGGGCTGCCGACCGACAAGTTCGCGCCGAACCGGGCGATCATGCTGCCCGACGAGGCGTTCGCGTCGTACTTCCTCGACGTGTTCGGCCGGCCGCAGCGCATCAGCGCCTGCGAGTGCGAGCGCGTGACCGAGGCGAATCTGGCCCAGGCGCTGCACCTGCTGAATTCGCAGGAGATCCAGACGAAGCTGTCCCGCGCCGGCGGCCGGGCCGAGATGCTGTCGAAGGACCCGCGCCCCGACGCGGAGAAGGTGGACGAGCTGTTCCAGTGGGCGTTCGGCCGGGCGCCGAGCGAGCGCCAGCGCGAGCTGGCCCTGGCGAACATCCAGGCCCATACGAAGGACCGCCGCGTCGCCTACGAGAACATCATCTGGGCGCTCATCAACACCAAGGAGTTCATCCTCTGCCAATGACGCAGACGGACGGCGTGAACAACAAGAAGCCCGCGCGAACGCCGTTCGCGCGGGCTTTTTCTGAGCCCGAAGCGCCAGCGAGGCAGCACACGCGAC
>JAYSSW010000228.1:0-4657 GCA_043720335.1 Planctomycetia bacterium | reverse complement strand
ATTCTAAATCGAGCTTCCTTCGCTGGTTGCATATCGACCATGACAGAACGCCGGCAATAGATCCCCGGCGGCAAGCCGAAAATCGCTTCGACTTCGCTTTTCGTCATGCCTTCCTTGATCTGGTCGAACGTCGCCTGGTTGATGCGGTGGCTCGGCAGCAGCCGCAAGGCCAGGAATAGGACCGACGCGACGGCAAGGGATGCGACGGCCAGCCAGCGGAGTTTCTTCCTCATCGCGCTCACGGCAAGTTCGCCGGGCGTTTGCCGACCTTCACGGTCACGTCCTGGCGTTGCTTGTCGCGCAGGATCTCCAGCGCGATCTCGGCGCCTGGCTCGGCGTCGACCACCAGCTGGCGGAAGTGGCGCAGCGGCTGCTGGCGGCTCAGGATCTCCTTGTTGAAACGCACGATCACGTCGCCCGCCTGCATGCCGGCGAGCTGGGCCGCCTCGTTGGGGACCACGTCCTTCACCAGGATCGCGCCGTCGTCGATCTTGTACGACTTGGCGACGGCGCCGGGCAGCTCCTCCATCGCGATGCCGAGGTAGCCGCGCGGAACTTCGCCCTTGCTGAGGAGCTGGTCGGCGATCTTCTTGGCGGTGTTGCTGGGGATGGCGAAGCCGATCCCCTGGCTGCCGCCGTTGTCGCTGGCGATGGCGACGTTGATGCCGACGACCCGGCCGTACTGGTCGAAGAGCGGCCCGCCGGAGTTGCCCGGGTTGATCGCCGCGTCGGTCTGGATCAGTTCGACGAGGTCGAGCTTGTGAGCGTGCAGCATGCGCCCCTTGGCGCTGATGACCCCTTGCGTGACGGTGTGGCGCAGGCCGAGCGGGCTGCCGATGGCGAGCGCGAAGTCGCCGACCTGGATGTCCTTGTCGCTGTCGGCGAAAACTGCCGGCACGTCGGCCTCCTCGTGCAGCTTGCCCGGCAGGTTCGCGGGGAGGCGGATCACGGCGAGGTCGGTCATCGGGTCGGAGATCACGTCTTCGAGATTGACGCCGATGCTCTGCCCGCTGGCGAACGACACGCGCAGGCGATGCGCCCCTTTCACCACGTGGTGGTTCGTCAGGATCACGCCCGGCTTGGCGACCAGGCCCGACCCGACGCCGGCCTGGTAGTACTTCTTGTCGTTCTCGTGGTCGAAGATGATCTCGCGTTTGGCGAGGATGGCCAGCTCGTTCTGCTTCGGCTCGCGGTAGTTGGCGACGTTCACCACCGTCGGCGTCACCTTCCGCACCACTTCGCGGAAACCCAGCGACGCGAGATGGACCTTCTTGTCGAGCTGGTCAATGCGCAGGTCGGCGTGCTCGGCCTCGGCCTTCAGCTCGGCGCGGCGCTTGTGGTACGTCCCTTCCGCCTCCGCCTGCGCGTCGAGCACGCGCCAGTGGTAGACGAGGTACGGCAGCGCGTACATCACCAGCACCATCAGCGACAGCAGGAACATCATCGGCAGCACCCAGTTCCACAGCCCGTACGCCACGTGCTCGCCGAGCGGCTTGGCCGGTGTCGGCGGATCGTCAACCGGCACCAGCACGACGTCGAACGGCCCGGCGTCGGCGGTGATCGCCGTCTCCAGGTCGTGCTCCGCCAGCTCGGCGGTTTCCACAGGACGCGGATCGTCGGGGATCAGTTCCATAGGAATCGGGGGTCAGAGGGAAAAGGGGGCAAGCCCCACCATGAGCAACGCGATTGGTGGGGGTCGAACCCCCAGGAATCGCTGCGCTCATCCTGGGGCTTGGGTTCTACTTTCATTGTAACCCGCCTTGCCAGGAACACAAAACCTACTCCGCGTCCAAAAAGCGTTCGGGGATGGCGTCGACGAGACTCTGCCGGTCAACCGGTTTGCCCGTGAAGAGTTTCGCCTGCATCTCCAACGTGGCCAGCAAAAGGTCGAACGGCTCGACGACGACGCAGCTGCGCACAGCGGCTTCTTTCAGCAACGTCGAACGACGCGAGCCGGCGGTCAGGTCCATGACGACCATGCCGACTTTCAGGTAGCCGGTGTGGACCGTGTTGGTGACGCCGGGCCGCGAGTGGTCTTCTTGCATGTCTTCGCAGACGACGAGGGCGTCGTGCAGCGTGGTGTAGAGGGCCTCGAACGCGACGAAACGGCAGCCGAGTTCCTGGGCGAGCTGCATGCCGGCCTTGCGCTGGTGGCTGGCGAGGATGGCGTTGCCCCCGCCGCGCTGGATCTCGGACGCCAGCATGCGGGCAACCGCGTTCAGGCCGACGATCATGATGAAGCGGTCCTTGAACGGCTGCTCGCTGCCGGGGAATTTTTTGAGGAACGCGTCGCGCAGGGCCTGCACGGGCGCTTGGCACGACACGTTCATGCCGTGCCAGGCGTCGTTCTTCTGCACCAGCACGTCGGCCGACTGCGTCTGCTTGGCGGCGCCGTGCAGTTCGACGCCGATCTCAAGGATCGCTTGCTGATGTTCGGGTTCGATGACGGCGCCGACCATCTTGACGGCGTCCATCACCTTGCGGAAGACCTTCACGTTGCCGATGCCGAGCGGCAGGCAGCGCACCGGCATCTCCTGGGCGGCGAAGGCGGCGTTGAGGGCGGCGATGGTGATCGTCTCGCGGTCGCCGAACCCGGTCACGCCGACGAAGCGCGTCGATTTCTGGATGGACGGGAAGCGGTAAACGTCTTCGAGGTCGGAGATGGTCGCTTGGCCGGGGTAGGCTTCCATGCCGCGTTCGAGGGCGGCGTAGATCCACGGGGCGCCGACCTTCTGACCGAGCAGCGACAGCATCGTCCCCATCTTGCCGAGCGCGACCACGACGGTGGGCGTGCTCGATTTCGCCTGGATCTGCACCAGCGGCCAGGCTTCCTCCGGCGTGCGGGCCAGGGTGACCAGCTTGATGACGTCGGGCTTCTTCGAGCGGGCCTCGTCGTAGATTTCGAGGATGTCCGACGGCGTTTCCTGCAGGTTCGTGTAGGAGATGACGCGCTGGCAGCCGGGGAACGGGCGGATCTGGTCGGCAGCATCAAGCTCGATCTCGACGTAGTCGGCCTTGCTGATGATGCACTGGCGCAGGATGGCGAGGCGTTCGTCCTCGGTCCCGTCCCAGAAGCCGCCGTCCTGCACGCGGCGGCAGCTCATGATGATCGGCTTGGGCTTGGCGGATATGAGCTCGCTGAGGTCGGGGGCCTTGCCGAAGCGGTCGAGACGGATTTCGAGCAGGTCGGCCAGCCGGCGGGCGTTGAGCATGTCGGCCAGGGCGAAGCGGCGCGACTCCTGGTTGATGGAGATGCAGATCATGCGTGCCTCAAGGATGACGTGGAATCAAGCGATGATTACACGCATCTTGGCACGGTCATGGAGGGGATGCAACGATTATTCAGAGAGAAGTGCGGCGGGAAATGGCGAGGCCAGCGACGAGGTCGTGTCGCTGGCCTTTTGCAATCACGTCACTGGGCGGCGACTTCGCTGAGCGGCGGCCACTCGTTGTCGAGGCCTTCCTGCTCGATCTGCTTCAGCTGCTCCTCGCTGATCTCGTGCGACTCCGTCACCGCCTCGTACGATTTGCGCACGTTGTGCATCGTGTCCTGCGTCTGAACCAGGTTCAGAAAGATCTCCATGCGTTTCTCGACGGGAAGGCGTTTCATTGCGCGGACTCTTGATTGAAGGTCAGTGGATCGCGTAGCTCATCGGGCCTTGCGGTGTCGCAGGCGCAAACCGTGTCATCGGGGTGCTTTCGGGGTTGCCGCGAGAGCGGGTCAACGTCCAGAAGAGGCGGATGACGTGGCTACCTGGACGGTGCGGGTTGCAGGGCGTCCTCTTCAGCAATTATAGAAGCGTTCCCCGGATCGCCCCTGAAAATCCGGGAATTTGTGGGAACCCGCCGCGATTGACGGTAGCCTATCGGAAGAGCAGCGCGGACACGCCGCCAAGCCCCAGGATGAGCGCAGCGATTCCTGGGGGTTCGACCCCCACCAATCGCGTTGCTCATGGTGGGGCTTGGGACTTCTTCACCTCCTGCCATCAAGGACTGCACGCATGCTGGGAAGACTCGCACTCGCGCTGACGCTGGCCGCCTCGCTCGTCACTTCGTTGGTCCCGACGGCTTCCGCCCAGTCGGCGAAGAAGCACACGGCCGCGATCAACGCCAAAATCCAGGCCGAGATGGACAGCTTGCTGTCGCTGTACAAGCGCCTGCACAGCCATCCCGAACTCGCTTTTGAAGAGGAGAAAACCGCCGCCCGCATGGCGAAGGAGTTGAAGGACCTCGGCTTCGACGTGTACACGAAAGTCGGCGGGCATGGCGTCGTCGGCGTCCTCAAGAACGGCGACGGCCCCGTGGTGCTGGTCCGCACCGACATGGACGCGCTCCCCATCGTCGAGATGACCGGCCTGCCCTACGCCAGCAAGGTGCTGACGCGCGACAAGGAGGGCAAGCAGGTCGGCGTCATGCACGCCTGCGGCCACGACATGCACATGACCTGCTGGGTCGGTACGGCCCGCGTGCTCACAAGTCTCAAGAAGCACTGGCGCGGCACGCTGGTCTTCATCGGCCAGCCCGCCGAGGAGATCGGCACCGGGGCCAGGCTCATGCTCGAGGCGGGACTCTACAAGAAGTTCCCCAAGCCCGACTTTTGCCTCGCCCTGCACTGCGACGCCCAGCGCGAGCACGGGACCGTCGGCTACACGGAGGG
>JAYSSW010000227.1:0-9752 GCA_043720335.1 Planctomycetia bacterium | reverse complement strand
AAGAAGCAACGAGCCGTCGATTGGCAATTCACCATCGACAAAGCAAGGGTCAAATTGAAGCGGCTCTACCCGAAAATTTAGTCTGGACGACGCACTAGTGCGGTTCACCTTCGCATGGGATTCCTCCCGCCTCAAAACCGAGTTGGACAAGTCGTTCGGGTGGGTCGAGCAACGCGAGGCCCACCAGCCGGGTCGCGCAAAAGCTGCCATCAAGCCGACTCAAACCTTGTGAATAATTGCACGAAGTCGCGGCCCCGTCGCTTGCCGTTGCCGGAGCGCGGAGATAAAGTAACGCCCATCGCAGGTCGTGACCAGCAACCTCGCCAGCGGAGCCGGACGTGAAAGAGCTGTTCGACGCCATCCTACCTGGTTTAGGCACGTATGCTCCAGCTCTGGTCGCCGCCGGCGTGCTGATGGGCTTCATGCTGGTGTCGGCCATCTTCTCGGTGTGGCTCGAACGCAAAGTCGCCGGCCGCATCCAGGACCGCCTCGGCCCCACCCGCGTCGGCGGCAAGTTCGGCTGGCTCCAAACCCTCGCCGACGGCATGAAGCTCCTCGTCAAAGAGGACATCATCCCCGCCATCGCCGACCAGATGCTCTTCCGCGTCGGCCCCTACATCGCTCTCGTCGGCTCGTTCATGGCCTTCCTCGTCCTCCCCTGGGGCAACGGGGTCGTCGCCCAGAACATGAACATCGGCCTCTTCTTCATGCTCGCCGTCATGTCGAGCGAAGTCTTCGGCATCATCCTCATCGGCTACGGCTCGGGCAGCAAATGGTCCCTCTTCGGCGGCATGCGCGAAGCGGCCCAGATGGTCAGCTACGAGATCCCCATGGCCCTCTGCCTCGTCGTCCCCGTCATCGCCGCTGGCAGCATGAACCTCAACGAAGTCGCGAAACATCAGGAATCGGGCGTCTGGACCTGGTACCTCTTCCGCGACCCGTTCACGTTCTGCGCCTTCTGGACCTACTTCACCTGCGCGATGGCGAGTTGCAAGCGGGCCCCGTTCGACCTCGCCGAAGCCGAAAGCGAACTCGTCGCCGGCTTCCACACCGAATACTCCGGCTTCCGCTGGCTCGTCATCTTCATGGCCGAGTACGGCAGCATGTTCGCCGTCTCCGGCATCGCCAGCATCATGTTCCTCGGCGCCTGGCACACCGGCCTGCCCTTCGAGATGACCGACCTGTTCTCCAACACGCTCGGCCTGGGCACGGTCGGCTACTACCTGGGCAACGTCATCAACGTGCTGGTCTTCATCTTCAAGGGCTGGTTCCTGGTCTTCATCATGATGTGGGTCCGCTGGACGCTGCCTCGCCTGCGCATCGACCAGGTGATGATGACGTGCTTGAAGTACCTGGTGCCAATCAGTTGCGTGCAGATGCTGTGCGTCAGCCTGTGGTATCTGGTTCTGCCGAGCAACGTGCTGACCTACTTCCCGTACGGGATGTGCGTGGTTTGCCTGCTGGTTCTGGCGTGGGGCGTGATGCAGATGCTGACGCTGTACAAGCTGCCGCCGGGTTCCGCGATGCCGGGCATGTGGCGGACCTCGAAGCTGCCGGGCTACCAGGGGACGCAGCAACCCCAGCAAGGGAACGGGGCGTGACGCGATGAACCTGCACGCAACCCTCTTCTACCTGGTCGCCGGCTTGACGGGCCTGTGCGCCGTCGCCACGACGGTGTCGCACAACATCGTCCGCTCGGCGACCTGGCTGCTGTTCACGCTCGCCGGCACCTCGGCGATCTTCTTCCTGCTGGGGGCCGACCTGGTCGGCGCCGTCCAGCTCCTCGTCTACGTCGGCGGCACGCTGGTCCTGGTCGTGTTCGGCGTCATGCTGACCGCGCAGGGGCCGTTCATCACCATGAAGACGAGCGGCGCCGAATGGGCGATCTCGGTCGCGGCGGGCGGGATGCTGCTCGCCGTGCTGACGCTGGGAGCGACCTCGATGACTCTCGACAACCTCGGCCCGCCGCCGGAGCTGCGCGAAACCGAGGCGCTCACCCGGTTCGGCCAGAAGAAAGTGGACGACGGCGACCCCGAGAAGTCGCGCCACGCGGCGACGCTCGGCCAGGGCTTCTCCGGCGTGCCGGTCGGGCCGGCCCACACGAACGCCGGCCGGGTCGTCCGCATGAACTACCTGCTCCCCTTCGAGCTGGTGTCGGTGCATCTGCTGGTGGTGCTGATCGGGGCCGCCTACCTGGCCCGCACGAAGCGCCGACGGGGGGCCGCGTCATGACCGAGATCGGACTGCATCATTACTTGGTCCTCGGCGCCGTCCTGTTCGTGTGCGGCGCCGTCTGCATGGCTGTCAAGCGCAACGCCATCGGCGTGCTGATCGGCGTCGAGCTGGTTCTGAACGGGGCCAACGTCAACCTCGTCGCCTTCTCCCGCTTCAACCCGGTCTTCGAGATCGAGGGGATGGTCTTCGCCCTCATGGTCATCGTGCTGGCGGCGGGCGAGGCGGCGATCGCGCTGGCCATCGTCCTGAACTTCTACAACAACCACACGACGGTGGACGTGGACACTGCCGAGGAACTGAAGGGCTAGTCGATGAACTTTCAGGATCAACCCGGCCTCCTGTTCGTCGCGGCAACGTTCCTGCCGTTGCTGTCGTTCGCCCTCCTTCTGCTGGCGGCGGCGGTCCGGTGGACGCTGCGCCCCTACGCCCACGGCGACAACATCGCCTGCAAGCTCCACCACGTCCTCGGCGGCGACGTCACCGGGCGCGGCCCCGCCTACTTCGCCACCTTCTTCATCGCCGCCTCCTTCGTCTGCTGCGCCGTCGGCTTCGCGAACTACCTTGGCGAACACCACTCCAACGAGGAGAAGGTCGAGGAACTGCACAAGGAAATCCACGACCTTGAAGAATCCCGCTTCGCCAAGACGACAGACGAGGAGCGTAAGGCCCTCAAGCGCGACATCGAGAGCAAGAAGGGCGCGCTTCACGATCTCGAACACCGCTGGGAAGGCTCGTTCACCTGGGCCAAGCTCACGTTGAAAAGCGCCGCCGACCCCGGGCACGCCACGACGATGAAGCTCGGCTTCCGCATCGACATGCTGTCCGCGCTCATGTTCGTGATGGTCACGTTCGTCGCCACGCTCATCCACCTGTTCTCCATCGGGTACATGAAGGACGAGCTGCAGGAGGTGGTCGAGGACCACGAGGTCCACACCGACCACGGCCACCTCCACCGCCGCGGACGCTTCGGCCGGTTCTTCATGTATTTGTCGCTGTTCTGCTTCTCGATGCTCAACCTGCTGCTGGCCGACAACTTCCTCCAGGTCTTCGTGAGCTGGGAGCTGGTCGGCGTCTGCTCGTTCCTGCTGATCGGCTTCTACTTCGAGCGGACTAGCGCGTCGAACGCCGCCAACAAGGCGTTCATCGCCAACCGCGTCGGTGACGCCGGCTTCATCATCGGCCTGCTCATCCTCTGGACGCAGGTCGGCACGTTCAACTTCCAGGAGATCTACCAGCGCCTCCGCTGCCCGGCCGAGGACGCCCACGGCAAGCTCGACGACAAGGACCGCTACCTCCGCGCCGACCTCGGCGACGCCGTCGGCGCCGGCAACCGCCTGAAGATCGCGAAGGACGGCAAGACCGGCGACCAGGTGATCCTGTTCCCGCGCGCGTCGAGCCATCTGCACGCCCCCGAAGACGGCATGATCGCCTTCGCCCAGCCGACCGCCCGGCAGTACGGCTTCATGCCCTACTGGATGCTCGTCGTCGCCGGCCTCGGCGTCTTCCTCGGCTGCGTCGGCAAGTCGGCGCAGTTCCCGCTCTCGGTCTGGCTCCCCGACGCCATGGAAGGCCCCACTCCCGTCAGCGCCCTCATCCACGCCGCCACGATGGTCGCCGCCGGCGTCTACCTCGTTGGCCGGTCGTACTTCCTGTTCACACCGGAAGTGCTGCTCACCATCGCCTACACCGGTGCGATCACGCTCTTCATCGCCGCCACCATCGCCGTCGTCGTCACCGACATCAAGAAGGTCCTCGCCTACTCCACCGTCAGCCAGCTCGGCTACATGATGCTCGCCCTCGGCGTCGGCGGCTGGGCGGCGGGGCTGTTCCACCTGCTCACCCACGCCTTCTTCAAGGCCCTCCTCTTCCTCTGCTCCGGCTCCGTCATCTACGGCTGCCACCACCAGCAGGACATGCTCAAGATGGGCGGCCTGTTCCCCAAGATGCGCGTCACCGCCCTCTGCATGCTCGTCGGCGTGCTGGCCATCGCCGGCATCCCCCTCTTCAGCGGCTGGTACAGCAAGGACGCCGTCCTCGTCGCCGCCCTCAGCTTCGTCGACGTCCACAAGGAACACTACCTCCTGTTCCTGCTCCCCCTGGTCACCGCCGGCATCACCGCGTTCTACATGTTCCGCATGTGGTTCATGACCTTCGTCGGCAAGCCGCGCGACAAGCACGTTCACGACCACGCTCATGAATCACCGCCGCTGATGACGATCCCGCTCGTCCTGCTCGCGATCCTCAGCGCCGGCGCTGGCTGGAGCATGCAGCCGTGGAACGCCGAGGCGAGCTGGCTGGAACACCAGCTGCACCACAGCCAGCCCGCGTCGGTCGCCGCCGACTTCGGCACGATCGTCCTGCCTGAGACGACACACCACTTCCACCACACCGCCGGCAACCTCGCCCTCGGCATCGTCGCCATCGGCCTGGCCTTCGCGCTCGTGCTGTACTGCTTCAACGTGCTCGACCCGGCCGAGGCGAAGGAGCAGTTCCCCGGCGTGCACTGCTTCCTCATGAACAAGTGGTACTTCGACGAGGTCTACAGCGCGCTCTTGGTCAGGCCGAGCCTGACGGTCGCCTTCTGGTGCCGCAACTTCGACACGAAGGTCGTCGACGGCTTCGTCAACCTCGTCGCGAAGTGGAACCTGGTCGTGTCGCGGCTGAGCGGCCGCTTCGACAAGGGGATCGTCGACGGCCTGGTCAACCTGGTCGCCGACGTCTGGTACTCCATCGGCTCGTCGCTGCGGAGCGTGCAGACCGGCTACCTGCGCAGCTACGTCCTGTTCCTGGTGCTGGCGGCCGTCGGCGCCTGGATGCTCCTGTCGTTCCTGCTCGGGGGCGGCCCCGTCCGCGGCGCTCCCCATTGACTCGCGATGATCTCGTTGGCTTTCCACGCTGATTTGCCATCGGTTTTGCAAGAATCGAGTGACGTTCCATGGCTGAAACCGATCTGACGCTGATGTCGCTGTGCATCTTCCTCCCCAGCCTGTTCGCGCTGGCGCTGCTGTTCTTCCCGAAGAGCGCGGTCGAGGCGATGCGCTGGTGGACGCTGCTCGGGACCGCCGCCACCTTCGTCGTCAGCGCGATGCTGTTCATCAACTACCTCGGCATGCTCGACCACAATCGGGGCGAGGAGGCGGCCAAGGCGGGCGACAACCGCGCCGGCATGTCCACGTCGCTCGCCGCGCGCGTCGACGCCGCCAACCTCGCCGACGCCAAGAGTCAGCCGAAGAAGGCCGACGACCTCGTCGCGCGCTTCCCCTGGATCGCCCGCTTCAACATCGACTACTTCCTCGGCCTGGACGGCTTCAGCATGCCGATGGTGCTGCTGGCGACGGTGCTGTTCTTCCTGTCGATGATCGCGAGCTGGGGGATCGAGAAGCACGTCAAGGGCTACTGCGCCCTGTTCCTGCTGCTGGAGACGGGCGTGCTCGGCTCGTTCTTCGCGCTCGACTTCTTCCTGTTCTACATCTTCTGGGAAGTGATGCTGCTGCCGATGTACTTCCTCATCGGCGTGTGGGGTGGCCCGCGCCGCGAGTACGCCGCCATCAAGTTCTTCCTTTACACCCTGTTCGGCAGCGTGTTCATCCTGATCGCCCTGCTCGCGTTCTTCTTCACCGACGTGCAGGATTATGTCAGCCGCGAAACGGTCCAGAAGCATGTGCAGGAGCTGATCTCGCGCGACTCGTCCTACAAGGTCAATCTCGCCAAGGCGATGAAGGACGTCGAGGTCCACACCTTCGACCTGATGGTGCTGACCAAGGTCGGCCGCGACGCCAAGGACTACATCTCGGCCTCCCCCGACGTTCGCCAGAAGATGATCGCCGACACCGCGAAGCGGACCGGCAGCGCCCCGGCGGACGTGCAGAAGCGCTACGAACAGTGGTTCTTCAGTGAGACGTTCCAATACGTGATGTTCCTCTTCCTGTTCGTCGGCTTCGCGATCAAGGTGCCGGTCTTCCCGTTCCACACCTGGCTCCCCGACGCGCACGTCGAGGCGCCGACGCCAATCTCGATGCTGCTGGCGGGCATCCTCTTGAAGCTGGGCGGGTACGGCATCCTGCGCATCGCCTACCCGATCTGCCCCTGGGCCGCCCACGCCCTGGCGATCTGGCTGTGCGGACTGGGCCTGGTCAACATCGTCTACGGCGCCTTCGCCGCCATGGCGCAGACCGACTTCAAGAAGCTGGTCGCCTACAGCTCCGTCAGCCACATGGGCTACGTGATCCTCGGCATCGCCGTCTGGCCGATGGCGGGCTACTCGTCCTGGGCCTGGGGCATGAACGGCGCCATGTACCAGATGATCGCGCACGGCATCAGCTCGGCGGGCATGTTCTTCTGCGTCGGCGTCCTCTACGACCGCGCCCACCACCGCAACCTCGACAACTTCCGCGGCCTGTTCGAGCCGATGCCCCTCTACTGCGGCATCAGCGCCATCATGTTCTTCGCCGCCCTCGGCCTGCCCGGCCTGTGCGGCTTCATCGGCGAGGTCTTGGTCGTCCTCTCGACGTGGAACTTCGCCACGCCGGAGTACCCCAACATCGGCAAGGTGTTCGCCCTGCTGGCCGCCCTGACCGTCGTCATCACCGCCGCCTACATCCTCTGGACGCTCCAGCGGGTCTACCTCGGCGTGAACCCGGCGTACAAGGACTTCAAGGACATCACCCCCCGCGAGCTGGCCGTCATCGTGCCGCTGCTGATCCTGGCTGTCGTGCTCGGCGTGATGCCTTCGCTGGTCCTCAACTGGATGGAGCCGCACGTCACCGGCCTGATCGACTCGCTGGTGCAGGTGCGCACGCCGTGACCTGGCGGCGACGTGGATGCGTCTCGCGGCAGCCGGGAGGGTGAGGCTCCCGCCGAGACGCGAAGGATCGACGATGCGAGGCTCCCATGTTGCCAACATGCTCTGCGCGGCCCGGAATGAGGCTTCGACAAATGGTACGAACCCTGAGTTTGAGAAAGAGTGAAAGTTGCGGATCGCCGGCTGTTTTGCACCAACGGTGCTGCATCGCACAGCCCAGGGTCGCGAAGCGCACCCTGGGAAACCGTGGCGTCTCCGGCCCCTGCCCCAACGGGGCTGCATCACCCCGCTCGACCCGTTTGATGCAACGCCGTTGGCGTAGAAGCGGTTTGACGCGACGCGGTCCCCAGGGTGCGCTTCGCGACCCTGGGCTTTGTTATGCAGCACCTTCGGTGCAAAAAACAGGGTCGCGTTCCTGGCCGCACATGGCATAAGTCCTGTCCTGCGGTGCTTCGCGGCTCGGCGGGTCGCCGACCAGCCCAACCATCAACGAACCGCTGACCGAGCACGAGACTCCCTCCGATGTTCCGACCGATCGCTTCGAGTAACCAAGCATGACCTCCAAACTGCTGGAAGAGCTGCAATCGAGCCTGTGGCTGGACCTTCGGGCCTTCTATCCCGAACTGCTCCTGTGCGGCGCCATCGTGCTGCTCCTGGTCGTGCGCCTGTTCAAGCACTTCGACCGTGTCCACCTCGGCTGGATCTCCCTCGTCGTGTCGCTGGCGGCGCTGTGGGGGAGTTGGCTGCAGTGGAGCCAAGTCCCCGACTTCGACCCGCGCAACGGAACTGTTTCGCGTGAGTTGTTCGCCGGGCTGCTCGTGTTTGACAACTTCGCGATCTACCTGAAGATGTTCCTGTACGTCTTCACGTCGCTCGTGGTGCTGCTGACGCTGATGACCGGCATCCCCGACAAGGAGGACTCGGCCGACTTCCACGTCCTGCTCCTGGGAGCCGTGGTCGGCATGTCGGTGATGGCGTCGGCGAACCACCTGCTGACCGTCTTCATGGGCATCGAGATGGCGAGCCTGCCCAGCTACGCCCTGGTCGGCTTCCTCAAGGGGCGCCGCCAGAGCAGCGAGGCGTCGCTGAAGTACGTCGTGTACGGCGGCGGGGCGGCGGGGGTCATGCTGTACGGCATCAGCCTGCTCGCCGGCCGCTTCGGCACCGGCTACCTGCCCGACCTGGTCCGCTACGTCGCCGCCAGCAACATCGCCGACCCGGTCCTGCTCATGGGCCTGCTGTTCCTCCTGGTCGGCATCGCGTTCAAGCTGTCGGCGGTCCCGTTCCACTTCTGGTGCCCCGACGTGTTCGAGGGGGCATCGGCTGAAGTCGGCGCGTTCCTCTCCGTGGCGTCGAAGGGGGCGGCCCTGGCGCTGCTCGCCCGCGTCACGATGGGGCTGGGCGGACTGACCGGCACGCTGGCCAACGCCGACGCCTGGCTCGCCGCGACCAAATACATGGTGCCGATCCTCGCCGTCGCCGCCATCGTCACCACGACGTTCGGCAACCTCGCCGCCTACGGCCAAACCAACCTCAAACGCCTGCTCGCCTACTCGACCATCGCCCACGCCGGCTTCATGATGATGGGCCTGGCGACCATGTCGCGCGACGGCGTCGGCGCGGTGCTGTTCTACCTCGTCATCTACCTGGTGATGAACCTCGGCGCCTTCTCGGTCGTCGCCTTCCTCCGCAACCTGACCGGCTCGGAGGACCTGGGCAGCTTCCGCGGCATGATCCACCGCTCGCCGGTGCTGGTCGTCACGCTCGCCTTCTTCCTGCTCAGCCTGCTCGGCCTGCCGCCGCTGGCGGGCTTCAACGCGAAGTTCCAGATCTTCACGTCGCTGTTCGAGGCCGCCACGCTGTTCAGCAGCCGGGGCCTGACCGTGCAGAGCGGCTTCCTGGTCGCGACGCTGTTCGCGGCCGGCCTCAACACGGTGCTGAGCCTGTTCTACTATGTCAAGGTTTTGAAGGTGATGATCCTGGACAAGTCGGTCGAGCAGGTGGAGGGGCAGGCGCCCGCCGCGATCGACCTGCCGGTGGTCCACACGGCGTACCTGTCGATCCTGGCCGGGGTGATCCTGGTGCTGGGCGTCCTGTGGAACCCGCTCGCCCAGGCCAGCAGCGGCCCGGCGGTCGACTGCTTCCACGCCGCCCCCGCCACGGCGATCCCGCCGATCCAGGCCGCACGCGGAGGAGACTGAACCATGGACGCCAACAGCCTGTCGCAGCTCGTGCAGGTTATCCTCAAGGATGGCCGCTCGTACCTGCAGTATCTCAGCGAGGCGTTCCCCTGGGCGACCGCGCAGAAGCAGCCCGCCCTGGCGACGCTGCTCGTGTTGGCGAAGGAGGAGGGCGAGGCGGTGACGAACATCGCCCGCTACCTGCAGAAGCAGCGCCTGAACCCGCCCCGCTTCGGTGCGTATCCGAGCGTCTACACGAACGACAACTTCGTCTCGCTCGACTACGTCCTGCCGATCCTGCTGCGCGAGACCAAGGCGCGCGTCGCGCACCTGGAGGCCGCTAGCCACGTCGCCAACGACGACGCCCGCAAGCTGCTGACGGGCTACCTGGAGCTGAAGCGCCGCCAACTCGCGTCGCTGGCCGAGATCGCCGCGGAGAAGAAGTGAAGCCGCAGGAACCGCGACTGACAGGGAGTGGCGGAATCGCACAGCAGCGGATTCCTTTTTCAACGGCGAGCCGAGGCCCGTGAGGGGCC
>JAYSSW010000226.1:0-2144 GCA_043720335.1 Planctomycetia bacterium | reverse complement strand
GCGAGGCGGCGGGGTCATGCCGCTTTACCCCGCCGCCTCGCGGCAGCGGGCTTGAGGGGAATTGTATGGATCGATCCGTCACATCTCCGCGACGAGGGCGCGGTACCGCTTCTCGTACTCGGCCGCGCTGCGGTTCCACGACCAGTCCTGCAGCATGCCGGTCTGCTGGACCTGCCTCCAGGCGTGCGGGTCGTTGCGGAAGACGTTGAGCGCGCGGTTGAGGGCTTCGGTGAACGCCTGGGCGGTGTAGGGGGCGAAGACGAAGCCGGTCGCCTTGCCTGCGGCGAGGTTGTCGGGCGTCGTGTCGGTGACGGTGTCGGCGAGGCCGCCGGTGGCGCGGACGACCGGCACGGTGCCGTACTTCAGGCTGTAGAGCTGGTTGAGGCCGCACGGCTCGTACTGGCTGGGCATCAGGAAGATGTCGGCCCCCGCCTCGATCTGGTGGGCGAGCGCCTCGCTGAAGCCGAAGTGCAGGCCGATCTGCTGCGGGTAGCGCTGCTTCGCGTCGAGGAGCATGTCGTGGAAGTGCTTCTCGCCGTCGCCGAGGACGACGAACTGGGCGCCTTGCTTGAGGAACAGAGCCAGCACCTTCTCGACGAGGTCCAGCCCCTTCTGCGTGGCGAGCCGCGACACCATGCCGAGCAGCGGCGCGTCGGCCCGCGTCTCCAGGCCGAAATGCTCCTGCAGCGCCTTCTTGCAGATCGGCTTGTTCGTCGCTACGGTCGTCACGTCGTACTTCGCGGCCAGGTGCGGGTCGCTGGCGGGATTCCAGCTGTCGTAGTCGATGCCGTTGACGATGCCGGAGAGCCGATTGCTGCGCTGGAGCATCACGCCCTGCAGACCGCTGCCGTAGTACGGGGTTTGGATTTCCTTGGCGTAGGTGGGGCTGACGGTGTTGAGCTGGTCGGCGTAGACGAGGCCGGCCTTGAGGAAGTTGACCTTGCCGTAGTATTCGAGTTTTTCGGGCGTGAAGAGCCGCCACGGGAGGCCGAGGATCGGCATGTCGAAGTGCCAGAACAGCCCCTGGTAGGCGAGGTTGTGGATGGTGAAGAGGGTGCGGATGGCGGCGTAGCTGCCGCGCGCCTGGTTGCGGTGCAGCTCGCGCAGGTAGACGGCGACGAGGGCCGACTGCCAGTCGTTGAGGTGGAGCACGTCGGGCATGAAGTCGAGCGCCCGCGCAGCTTCGAGCACCGCGCGGCTGAAGAAGACGAAGCGTTCGCAGTTGTCGGGGTAGTCGACCTTTTGGCCGATCGCGTCGGTCATCTGGTAGATGCCGCGTCCGAGGGCGGGGTCGTCGCGCTCGAAGTAGTCGGCCTGCTCGACGAGGAAGACGGGCACGTCGCAGCCGGGCAGCGTCGTCTGCCACAGGCGGCCGCCGACGGTGCGGCTGCCGATCGGGATGCGCAATTCGTGGCGCGTGGGGGTGAGCTTGTGCGGCCCCTGGCGGACGGAGCGGTAGAGCGGCATGATGACCGCGACCTCGACGCCGCGCTGCGCCAGCGCGCGCGGAAGCGACGCGGCCACGTCGGCCAGCCCGCCGGTCTTGGCGAACCCCGTCACTTCCGACGACACGTACAAGCAGCGCAATGTCACGGTCCAGGCTCCCTTCGCGTCAAAGCTGTTGCAGCCAACTTATGGACCTTGGCGTTTCCCCGGCCACCCCATCGCTGGCGATCCCGCACGCCATCGCTATCCTGTCGTCATCCCGATGTCCTTTTCCGAGGAGCCTCCCATGCCGGAACCGATGCTCGCCCACAACGTCTTCTTCACGCTCAACGACCCGTCCGACGCCGCCAAGGCGAAGCTCGTGCAGGCGTGTCACCAATACCTGTCGAAGCACCCCGGCACCGTCTTCTACGCCTGCGGCACGCTGGCCCAGGAGCTGCGCCGCGACGTGAACGACCTCGCCTTCGACGTGGCCCTGCACCTCGTCTTCGAGAACCAGGCCGCCCACGACGTCTACCAGGACGCGCCGCTGCACAACCAGTTCGTGGCCGAGAACAAGGCGACCTGGAAGAACGTCCGCGTCTTCGACTCGTTCGTTTCGCAGGGGTGACGTGCGAAACGCACTCCGGTCGCCACCGGCATGCCGTGCCCCGTAAGGGGCCGGGTAAAGTGATCGACGATCATTGGTTTCTGCCAAC
>JAYSSW010000225.1:0-2146 GCA_043720335.1 Planctomycetia bacterium | reverse complement strand
CACTCGTCACCGGCAGCGGCAAGCGCCGCGTCGGCGCGCACGTCGCCGACGCCCTCGCCGAGCGCGGCTTCGCGCTCGCCGTCCACTACCGCAGCTCGAAATCAGACGCCGACGTAGCCGTCGCGCGCTACCGCAGCCAAGGTATTGACGCCATCGCGGTACAAGCCGATCTCACCGACGAGTCGGCGGTGAAGTCGTTGGTCCAGCGCACGCTCGAACACTTCGGCCGGCTCGACGCGCTCGTCAACTGCGCCGCCACCTGGGACTCGAAAAAACTCGAAGACGTGACGGCCGACGACGTGCGCCGCTCCTTCGAGGCCAACACGCTCGGCACCTTCCTCTGCACGCAGCACGCCGGCTTGGCGATGGTCAAGCAAGCCGAAGGGGGCTGCATCGTCACCGTCGGCGACTGGGCGACGCAGCGGCCCTACCTCAACCACGCGGCCTACTTCACGTCGAAGGGGGCGATCCCGACGCTGACGCGCACCTTCGCCGTCGAACTCGGCACGCGCAACCCGAATGTGCGTGTGAACTGCATCCTGCCGGGTCCGGTGATGCTGCCGCCGGAGATGAGCGACGCCGACAAGCACGCCGCCATCCAGGCGACGCTGGTGAAGCGCGAAGGAACGCCGCGCCACGTCGCGCAGGCGGTGCTGTTCCTCCTCGACAACGATTTCGTCACCGGCGTCTGCCTGCCCGTCGACGGCGGCCGCTCGGTCTACGCGCCCGACTCGGCGATGTGATTTTCCGGAAGGAAGCAGGCCCCATGAAGCGATATGCTGTGTTGATGATCGTGCCCTTGGCGCTGGCCGCCCTCTTTTTCTGGCGTGGCGGCGGCGCGGGTTCCTTGAAGGAAAGGATCGGTGTTCCGATGGGCGAGCGCGTGGTGAAGAGCGACGAGGAATGGAAACAACTGCTGACGCCGGAGCAGTACCGCGTCGCCCGGCAGAAGGGGACGGAGCGCGCCTTCACCGGCGCGGGCTGGAACAGCAAGGAGGAAGGCGTCTACCAGTGCGTCTGCTGCGGGCAGCCGCTGTTCGACTCGGCGACAAAGTTCGACTCCGGGACCGGCTGGCCGAGCTTCTGGGAGCCGGTCGTGGCGGAGCACGTGTCGCTGCTGGCGGACAACAGCCTGTTCGCGAAGCGGATCGAGGTGACGTGCAGCCGCTGCGACGCGCACCTGGGGCACGTCTTCGAGGACGGCCCGGCCCCAACCGGGCTGCGCTACTGCATGAACGCCGCCGCGCTGAAGCTGGCGCCGAAGCCGCAGGCGGAGTGACCGGAAAGGTCGCGGCGCCTCCCGAAAGCCCAGGGACGGCGTCCCTGGGACCTTCCAAATCCCCAGGGACGCCGTCCCTGGGCTTTCGGCGCTCGATTCCGCCCCTCCCTTCGGCGCGCGATTCCCGATAGACTTTGGGGGAGCCAGCCAAGCCGCGTCCCTTTTGCCGAGGAACCGCCGATGATCCTGAAGATCGCCCAGCTGGGTCAGCCGGTGCTGCGCCTGGTCGCGGAGGAGATCCCCGTCGAGGAGATCCTGACCGACGAGTTCCAGGCGTTCATCGACAACATGCTCGAAACGCTGGATGAGGAAGGGGGCGTCGGGCTGGCGGCGCCGCAGGTCTACGCGAGCCGGCGGATGTTCCTCGCCGAGATCGCGCCGCCGGAGGAGGAGGACGACGAGGCCTTGCTGGAGGTGTTCGTCAACCCGACGGTCGTGCCGCTGACGGAGGAGAAGGAGGCGATCTGGGAAGGCTGCCTGAGCTTCCCGGAACTGCAGGTGCTGGTGCCCCGCTTCAAGGGGGTGCGGATCGACTACCACGGCGCCGACGCGCAGCCTCGTTCGCTGGAGCTGTGGGACTTCGCCGCCCGCGTGGTGCAGCACGAGCACGACCACCTGGAAGGTATCCTTACCCTCGACCGTGCCGAGTCGACTCGCGACATCGTGAAGACCTCCGAGATCGACGAGGTCCGCAAGCGGTACGACGCGAAGTGACGGCGGAACGACGTTGCCCGCGCCTGCGTCTTCGGCGATCATGACGGAAATCCCGCAGTCCACGACGGACGCTCCGCATGTCGGCACCCAGCCTAAACTCCGCCCGGCCAGGAATGCGGCACGGTGGGGCACGATTCCTTCGTGCCGTAAGGG
>JAYSSW010000224.1:0-4669 GCA_043720335.1 Planctomycetia bacterium | reverse complement strand
CCGTAAGGGGCCGGGTTATGCGATCATTACCCGGCCCCTCACGGGGCACGGCTCGCCGGGAGCGCGTTGTCGATGCTGGCCGAAACCTTCGAGGTCGGCATGGATCAGGAATCGTCGTGGGACGTCGTCGTCATCGGCGCCGGGGCCGCCGGCCTCGTCGCCGCCCTGCGCGCCGGCGAGCGGGAACGGCGCACGCTGCTGCTGGAGAAGAACCGCAGGCCCGGCGTGAAGATCCTCATGTCGGGCGGCACGCGCTGCAACATCACCCAAGACACCGACAACCGCGGCATCGTCGCCGAGTACGGCAGCCAGGGGAAGTTCCTCCATTCCGCCCTCGCGTCGCTCAGCGTGGAGCGGACCATCGCGCTGTTCGAGGACGAAGGAGTCGCGGTCAAGTCGGAGGAGACCGGCAAGATCTTCCCTGTCAGCGACAAGGCCAGCGACGTGCTTGACGCGCTGCTGCGCCGCCTGCACCGCAGCGGCGCCGTGCTGGCACTGGGTGAGCCGGTCAATGAACTGGAGCGAACCGAGGCTGGCTTCCAGCTGACGACGCCGACACGGAAAATCGAAGTCTCGCGTGTGGTCCTGACCACCGGCGGCCTTTCCTTCCCCGGCAGCGGCACGACCGGCGACGGCTTCCGCGTCGCGGCGAAGCTGGGGCACACCATCGTGCCGACCCGCCCTGCCCTGGTCCCGATCACGACCGACGTGGCCTGGCTGCGTGACCTGATGGGGATCACGCTGCCCGATGTTTTTGTGCGCGTGCTGGACGGAGCGGCGACATTGGCCCAGCGGCGCGGCTCTTTGCTGTTCGCGCACTTCGGGCTGACCGGGCCGGTCGCGCTCGACGTGAGCCGGGCGGTCAGCAGCCACGCCGAGCCGCGCCGGCTGAGGCTGGAGATCGACACGCTGCCGAACGTCGTCGAAGCGGACGTGGCGAACTTCCTGCGCGACCAGTCGCTGCAGTCGGGACGCAAGCAGCTCGCGGTCGTGCTGGCGGAGAAGCTGCCGCGCCGCCTATGCGACGCGATGCTCGTGCAGGCGGGGCTGGCCCTCGACCGCAAAGCCGCCGCGCTGACGAAGGACGAGCGCAGTCGGCTCGTGTCGGCGATCAAGCGACTGGCGATCCCGGTCGCCGGCACGATGGGCTACCGCAAGGCCGAGGTCACCGCCGGCGGCGTGTCGCTCGACGAGGTCGATTCGCGCACGATGCAAAGCAAGCTCGTGCCAGGCCTGTACTTCGCTGGCGAAATCCTCGACCTCGACGGCCCCATCGGGGGCTACAACTTCCAGGCCGCCTGGAGCACCGGCTGGCTCGCAGGCAGTTCCGTGTGACCAGGCGGAGTGCCCCCGGCAGAAGAACCAGAAACGCGGCGTCGGCTTCCCGCTTGCCCGGCTGCTCGTGTGGCTGGACCTCGCCTCCGGCTGCGCCTCGAGCTTCGCGATGGCGGCCTGGGCCGGCAAGGGCAGGGGCGAAGGCTCGCTGCTGGCCCGCCACCTGCCCGGCGAGGTCAAGCCAGGCGACGTCGTCGTGGGGGACTGCAACTTCAGCGTCTACGGCCTGCTGGCCAGCCTGGCCGCGCGCGGCGCCCACGACGTCGGGGTGCTGAGCGGCACGCGGCGGGCCGACTGCCGCACGTTCTCATTCCGCGTGTCGTCAAGGCATCCGATTGCTTGCCCTCCGGGTCCGTGTTGCCAGCGCTAGGCGTTTCCATCGATGACGCGAAGAAACGCCGGAGGGACCGAATCGACGAGCCAAACGTCGTTCTCGGCGCGGAAGAACGCCACGCCTTTGGCGTGCATCGCGGCGGCTTCGACGGCGAAGACGACCGGCATGCCGTGCCGCTGGCCCACCCGGATCGCCGTCTCGATGTCGAGCGAGAGATGGACGTGGTGCCTGGCCATTTTGTTCAGTCCTTCAGCCAGGATCGCAGCGACGCTTTTCGCGCCGGTGCCGTGGTAGAGCAGGGGAGGGGGCGTCGCCTCTTGAAGCTGGAGATCGACCGGCGTGCTGTGCCCCTGGTTCGCTCGGACACGCTGTCGCTCCTCGTCGAACGAGTAGCGCTGCTTGCTGTCGTGGCGGGCCACTTCGTCGAGCTGCTGCCTCGTGATCGGGAAGTCGTGGTCGGCGCACGCCGCGAGCAGCTCCTTGACGCCGACCCAGCCGCCGGGTTCGAGCGTCAGGCCGAGCGCCTCCGGTTCGTGCCGCAGGTGCTTCGAGAGGTACTTGCTGATGGTGACGAGTTGCTTGGGGTTCATCGGGTTCGTCCACGCTTTTGGTTTCGTCCTTGCACATGGTTGCACACGACGATACCTTTTGACTAGTGGATGTTCCACCCGCCCGCCAACCCTCCCGCCTCGTTCGACCCTCTCGCTTCCCTCATCCCAGGAGAAACTGCATGCGCAAGGCTTTCACAGCCAGCGTCGTCGCCGCGTTGACGTTGTTCACGTTCGCCCAGGCCGGCGAGCCGAAAAGCAGAAGCTGGCCCCAGTGGCGCGGCCCCAACCGCGACGCCGTCTCGACCGAGAAGGGCCTGCTGAACGAATGGCCCGACGGCGGCCCGAAGCTGCTGTGGAGCTCCAAGGACGTCAACAAAGGCCCCAGCGTCGGGCGCGGCTACGCCAGCGTCGTCATCGCCGACGGCCGCATCTACACCATGGGCGACCGCGACAAGCGGGGCTGCGTCGTCGCTCTCGACCAGGCCACCGGCAAGCTCCTCTGGTCCACCCCCGTCAGCGCCGACTACGGCGACGGCGGGCCGCGCTGCACTCCCACCGTCGACGGCAGCCACGTCTACGGCCTGTCCCCGCAGGGCAATCTCGCCTGTCTCGACGCCAGCAGCGGCGCCATCGTCTGGGAGAAGGACCTCAAGAAGGACTTCAAAGGCCGCATGATGTCCGGCTGGAACTACAGCGAGTCCCCCACTGTCGACGGCGACCACCTCGTCGTCACCCCCGGCGGCATCGAAGCCTGTGTCATCGCCCTCAACAAGCGCACCGGCGACGTCGTCTGGAAAACCGATGCCCCCAAGGACAAGGCCGGCAAGGCCATCGACAGCGGCGCGGGCTACGCCTCCATCGTCATCGCCGAGGCCGGCGGCATCCGCCAGTACGTCACCCTGCTCGGACCCCAGCTCGGCCTCGTCGGCGTCGACGCCAAGACCGGCAAGTTCCTCTGGAGCTACAAGCGCATCGCCAACGGCACCGCCAACATCCCCACCGCCATCGTCAAGGACGACTTCGTCTTCACCTCCACCGGCTACGGCGCCGGCTCCGCTCTCCTCAAGCTCGTCCCCGACGGCAAGGGGGGCTGCGACGCCAAGGAGCAGTACTTCCTCAAAGGCAACGAACTCCAGAACCACCACGGCGGCATGGTCATGCTCGGCGACCACGTCTACGGCGGGCACGGCCACAACAACGGCCTTCCCTTCTGCCTCGAATGGAAGACCGGCAAGATGGTCTGGGGCCCCGAACGCGGCGCCGGCGGCGGGTCGGCGGCGGTGATGGCCGCCGACGGCAACCTCTACTTCCGCTGGGACACCAACATCGTCGGCCTCGTCGAAGCCTCCCCCAAGGGCTACAACCTCCGCAGTTCGTTCGCACTTCCCAAGGGCACCAGCACCCCCGGCTGGCAGCACCCCGTCGTTCTCGACGGCAAGCTCTACCTCCGCAGCAACGACCAGCTCCTCTGCTACGACATCAAGGCCGAGGTCAAGAAGTAGACCGCGAAATACCTGCGGCATAGATGAGACACGAGAGCCACGACTGGCAAGGAGTGGCTAACCCGAATCCAACGCCGACAATCCGAATCGTCGCGCGGGTCCAGCCACTCCTTGCCAGTCGTGGCTCTGAAAGATCTCTAAGCCTTGCCCAAGGAGAGCGCGAACAGCTCGTTTTTCGATGCCCGCCGCCCCGCGCGGCGGCGGGCTTCCTTGAATCACGCTTCCCCCTGCTCTATCATGAAGGTGGTTTCCGCACCTCGGCAGGGTTTTCCATGATCCCCCGCAAGTACCTGTTCCCCAACGTCATCGAGATGAACTACCAGGCGGGCCGGCGCCTCGGCGTCAACGTCTACCTCATCGACGGCGGCAGCGAGTTCGTCCTCGTCGACATCGGCTACCTCGACGCCGTCGACGAGATCATCGAGATGATTCGCCAGATGGACTTCAACCTCTCCACCTGCAAGGCGATCATCGCCACCCACGCCGACGCCGACCACATCCAGGGGATCGCCCGCGCCAAGGAACTGCTCAAGACGAAGGTCGCCGCCCACCCGCTCACGGTGGAGCCGCTGGAGACCGGCGACGAGATCCTCACCTACGCCACCATCAAGGCGCAGAACTTCGAGATCGAGATGCCCTGCTGCAAGGTCGACCTGCTCCTCAACGAAGGGGACACGCTCGAAGTCGGCAAGACGAAACTCAAGGTTTGGCACACGCCCGGCCACACCGCCGGCCAGCTCGCCTTCAAGATGGGCAACCTCCTCCTCAGCGGCGACAACATCTACAAGGACAGCTGCGTCGGCGTCATCGACGCCCACCACGGCAGCAACCTCCCCGAGTTCATCGCCTCGCTGAAGCGCATCCTCAAGGACGACAGCGAATACCTGCTCCCCAGCCACGGCCCCGTCTTCCGCCGCGACAACCGCATCATCCAGAAGGCGATCGAC
>JAYSSW010000223.1:0-9778 GCA_043720335.1 Planctomycetia bacterium | reverse complement strand
CCGAATCTTCGCGAGGGGCCAGCCACTCCTTGCCAGTCGAGGCTCTGAAAAACGCCTCATTCCTGGCCCCACGAGGTGTTCAAGGTGCAAGCGAAGCGGGCAAGGCACCTCGCCCTGCTCCGCTATTCCACGCGGTAGCCGAGCGAGGCGAGCGACTTGGCTAGGCGGTCTGCTGCTTCGCGTGCGGCGGCGGAGTCGATCTTGGCGTGGCTGATCGCGGTGTACCAGAACCGCTGCCGGTCGCGCGGCGGCAGCGCATCGGGGTCGATGCCCAGCTCGCGCACCACCTCGGTGTCCCAGCGCAGTTTTTTCAGCAGCGCCGCCAGCTCGCGCCACGTCAGCCCCTTGCTGACCGGAGCGCCGTCGGCTGCAACGATGCGGTGGCCGATCAGCAGATGGAACAGGCCCTGCAGGTTGCCCCGGAGCAGGTGGTTCTTCTTGAGCAGTTCCAAAAGTGCGGGGAGTGCATCCATTCGGGGGGCCTCCGCCCTTCTCGTCGTCTCAGCTTCGTGTGAGATCCCGCTTGAAACATCGATCGTTATCAAGTGATTATCTTTTCTCGTTTACCCATCTTATCGACGCTGGGACGTTCGCCCATGTCGCGACGGCTTTTCTTCGGATTCGCCAATCTTCCCGCATTGCCCCGTCTTCCTGTTATCAGCATGCCCATGCCCGCGCGCTGACGCAATCCGCCCCGCTTGGGGATGATGGCCCCGATCCGCAGGGAAATGAATCGATTGTGGCAGGTGCGCCTGCATGGGTTCAAAACGATCAAGCCCGCTGCCGTTCGACGAACGGCAGGGGTGAACTTGCCCGCGTCATTCGGCGACTCGAAACGTGGCTTCGTTCGCCCCCCATCGGCGTTAACTTAACGCGTGCTGGCTTGTGCGTGGTACAGGATCGTTGTCGGGATGAACGCCGATGCAAACGTCGAAGCACTGGATGACGGGGAACATGTGTGCCAGCGCTTGCACCAACTCCAGGCGATTCGGGACAAATCTCGTCCTTCGCTGTCCAAGCGTTCAACAATGAACCGCCCAACCGAAGCGCGGATGCCGTTGGCGCAACGTCAACGCCTGTCAACGAAAAACACCCGCTGGCCTTCTCGGGCAGCGGGTGTCGGGGAGTGGACGCTACTGGATTCGAACCAGTGACCCCCAGCGTGTCGAGCTGGTGCTCTAGCCAGCTGAGCTAAGCGTCCTCTACCCATCAAAATATCGGCCCGGACGCCGGGCGTCAAGAGGGACCTGCGAACGTCATCCTTGCAGCGTCTCCAGTTCGTCGTCCGGGCCCTTCACCAGCGCCTCCAGCAGCGGGTTCAGCGTGTCGATCACCTCGCTGACGCGGTCGGGGCGCTGGTCGGCCTTGTACGACAGGCAGCGGTGGATCAGGTCGCACAACGGCTGCGGAGCGGCCGGGGCGAACTCCTGCACCGGCGTCAGCATGCTCAACAGCTGCTTGCTGCTCAGCCCCGGAGTCGCCGCGGCAGTGGCCATGTTCGGCGGCAGCCGCCACGTCACCAGCCGGTACATCGTCGCGCCGAAGTTGTACAGGTCGGTCTTCTCGTTGACGACGTGGTGCTTCACCTGCTCCGGCGCCATGTACTCCGGCGTCCCCTGCACGCGCCCTTTCGGCTCGGACTTGATCCACGCCAGGCCGTAGTCGATGATCTTCACCTCTCCCGTTTTGCTGAGCATGATGTTGCCCGGCTTCAGGTCGGCGTGGTAGACGCCGCGCCGGTGCATGTGCCCCAGCCCGGCGGCGATCTTCGCGAAGACCTGCACCAGCCGCGGCAGCGACAGCCCCTGCACCTGGTCGAGCGTCTTGCCGTTGACGTACTCGATGAGCAGATGGGCCTTGCGGACGCGGAACAGCCAGTCCTTCATCTTTTCGAGGGCATGCACTTTGACGAGGTTCGGATGGTCGAGCATCTGGCCGACGCGCAGCTCCAGTTCGGCCTGGTCGAGGAACTTCTGGTCCTCCTTGTCCTCGATGGGGACGACCTTCAGCGCGTAGTGCTTGCTGTCCTCCTGGCGGCGGATGAGCAGGATGGAGCTGTGCGCGCCGTTGCCCAGCGGTTGCACCACCTGGAACTTGCCGATTGAGGAAATGGCCATGTTGAACGGTCCAGCGACTTTCCGCCCATATTATCGCCGCGACGCGGTTGAGGGTAGGTTGTCGGCTCCTAAAATACAAAACAGCATGTCCCGTCTCTCTCCACGGGTCTCGGTGGTGATGTCGTTGAAGCCGTCCGCATGAAGGTGGAAAGTGACCGACCAAGCGATCGACCCGCAGGAACTGGAACGGCTGACGCGCGTGTACGGCCAGGAGATCTTCGCCCGCGTGGGAAGGCAGGGGGCCTTCCCGCTCAGCCCGCTCTGGTGGGACGAGCGGATGATGGAATGGACCATGCAGGACGAGGCGGTCAAGGTCCAGCTCTTCCGCTTCATCGACGCCCTGCCGCAGCTCCGCAGCTCCGAGAGCGTCGCCCGGCACCTGCGCGAATACTTCGAGGAAGCGAAAGCGTCGCTCCCCGGCTACGTCAACCTCGGCGTCAAGCTGCTCCCCCGCAGCGGCTTCCTCGCCAATCTTCTGGCCAGCCAGGCGCGCAGCAACGCCCAACGGCTGGCGAAAAAATTCATCGCCGGCTCGAATGTGGAGGAAGCGCTGCAAGCCGTCGCCAACCTGCGCCGCAAGAAGCAGACCTTCACGGTTGACCTGCTGGGCGAAGCAACAATCACCGAGAAGGAAGCGGCGAAAAGCCAGCAGGACTATTTCGACCTGCTCGAAGGGCTGAGCCACCACGTCAATTCCTGGGCGCCGGTCGAGCTGATCGACCAGGATTTTCGCGGCCCGCTGCCCCGCGTGAACGTGTCGATCAAGCTGTCGTCGCTGTTCAGCCAGTTCGACCCGATGGACCCGGCCGGCACGTCGGCGGTCGTCATGGAACGGCTGCGGCCGGTGCTGCGCATGGCCCGACGCAAGAGGGCGTTCGTCAACATCGACATGGAGCAGCACGCGTTCAAGGACCTCACCCTCGCCATCTTCCAGCAGATTCTGAGCGAGGACGAGTTCAGTAACTGGGCGCACGTCGGCATCGCCATCCAGGCGTATTTGAAATCGTGCGAGCAGGATCTGGCGCAGCTCCTCGCCTGGGCCAAGCAGCGCGGCACGCCGGTCTGGGTGCGGCTCATCAAGGGGGCGTACTGGGACTACGAAACCGTCGTCGCCGCCCAGGAGGACTGGCCGCTGCCGGTCTTCGCGGAGAAGTGGGCGACCGACGCCAACTACGAGCGGATGACGCTGTTTCTGCTGCACAACCAAGAATGGCTGCGGCCGGCGTTCGGCAGCCACAACATCCGCAGCCTGGCCCACGCGATGGCCGCCGCCCAGCTGCTGGGGCTGCCATCGAGCGCTTATGAAATCCAGATGCTCTACGGCATGGCCGACCCGGTGAAGGACGCGCTTGTCGGTTTGGGACAGCGCGTCCGCATCTACACGCCGTACGGGCAGCTGCTGCCCGGCATGGCGTACCTGGTCCGCCGCCTGCTGGAGAACACCGCCAACACGTCGTTCCTGCGTGCGGGCTTCACCGATCACGTCCCGGAGGAGAAACTGCTCATGAACCCCAGCACCGGCCACGCCCCCGCGCCGAGCACGAACGGCACGCATCGCACCACGTCGCTGTTCCAGAACGAGCCGCTCACCGACTTCAGCCGTGAGGAAGCACGCGCCGCGATGCAGGCGGCCTTGGCCGAGGTCCGCAAGCAGCTGGGACGCACCTATCCGCTCGTCATCGACAACAAACCGATTACGACCACCGAGCATCTCGAATCGATCAACCCGTCGCATCTGCGGGAAAGCGTCGGCAAGTGCGGCAAGGCGACCAGGGAACACGCCCTGCAAGCCATCGACGCGGCGGTGAAGGCGCTGCCCGCCTGGCGCGACACCGACCCGGTCGCACGCGCGGCGTATCTCGACAAGGCGGCCGACATCGTGCGCAAACGGCGCTTCGAGCTGGCCGCCTGGCAGGTCTTCGAGTGCGCCAAGAACTGGCGCGAGGCCGACGCCGACGTGGCCGAGGCGATCGACTTCCTCGCCTACTACGCCGCCGAGATGCGCCGGCTCGCCAAGCCGCAGCTCCACCCGATGCCCGGCGAGGACAACGTCACCTTCTACGAGCCGCGCGGCGTCACGGTGGTGCTGGCCCCGTGGAACTTCCCGATGGCGATCCTGTGCGGCATGACGGCCGCAGCCGTCGTCACCGGCAACCCCGTCGTCATGAAGCCGGCCGAGCAGTCGTCGGTCGTCGGGGCCAAGTTGATGGAAGTGTTCCTCGAAGCCGGCCTCCCCGCCGGGGTCGTCAGCTACCTGCCCGGCGTCGGCGAGGAGATCGGACCCACGCTCGTCGAGCATTCCGAAGTCGCGCTCGTCGCCTTCACCGGCTCGCGCGGCGTCGGCGTGCTGCTCGCCAAGCAGACCGCGCAGCTGCAGCCCGGCCAGACCCACTTCAAAAGGCTCATCGCCGAACTGGGGGGCAAGAACGCCATCCTCCTCGACGACGACGCCGACCTCGACGAAGCCGTGCAAGGCGTCGTCGCCAGCGCGTTCGGCTACCAGGGGCAGAAGTGCTCCGCCTGCTCGCGGCTCATCGTGATGGAGTCGCACTACGACACCATCCTCGAACGTCTCGTCGAAGCGACCAGGAGCCTGAAGATCGGCCCGGCGGAAGACCCCGGCAGCCGCGTCGGCCCCGTCATCGACAGCGAATCGCGCCAGCGCATCCTCGGCTTCATCGAGAAGGGCAAGCAGCAGTCGCGGCTGGTCTTCGCAGGCGACATCGGCTTCCTCGTCAACGAAGGGCACTATGTCGCGCCGCACGTCTTCGCCGACGTGTCGCCGGGTGACACGATTGCGCAGGAGGAGATCTTCGGCCCGGTGCTGGCGGTCATCAAGGTGAAGGACCTGGACGAGGCGCTGCGCGTCGCCAACGGCACGCCGTACGCGCTGACCGGCGGCTTCTACTCGCGCAGCCCGGAGAACATCCGCCGCGTCAAGCGCGAGTTCCGCGTCGGCAACCTCTACGTCAACCGCAAGATCACCGGCGCCCTGGTGTCGCGCCAGCCGTTCGGCGGGTTCAAGCTGTCGGGCATCGGCTCCAAGGCGGGCGGGCCTGATTACTTGTTGCAGTTTGTCGTGCCACGGACTATCACAGAGAACACGATGCGGCGCGGCTTCGCACCAATCTCGCAACTTGCGCACGGAGCCGAGGACTGATCCCGCCTAGCAACCGCCTGCCCCGCGCCTTTCGTGCCCCGGCCCCGTGCGACGATGGGAGTACCTCTCGATGAAGCGATTCGTCACCATGATGGCGTGCGCCGCGCTCGCCTACGGCTCCTTCGCCCTCGCTCAAGGCCCCGCCCCCGCCGAGATCAAGGGGCACGACGGCATCGTCATGAGCGTCGCCTTCAGCACCGACGGCAAGACGCTCGCCACGGCCAGCTTCGACAACACCGTCAAGCTCTGGGACTACCCCGCCGGCAAGCTGCTCCACGTCCTCAAAGGCCACACCAGCCCCGTCTACAGCGTCGCCTTCAACAAGGACAGCTCCGTCCTCGCCTCCTCCGGGCAGGACAACACCATCCGCATCTGGAACCCCAAGGACGGCAAGTTCGTCCGCGAGCTGAAGGGCCACACCGGCATCGTCGACGCCCTCGCGTTCGGCCCCGACGGCAACACCCTCGCCTCCGCCTCCGCTGACAAGTCGATCCGCCTCTGGGACGTCAGCGGCGGCAAGGAGATCAAAGCCCTCGGCGGCAAGGAGGCCCACAAGGAGTCGATCTACTCCGTCGCCTTCAGCCCCAACGGTGAACAGGTCGCCTCCTGCGGCCTCGACGGCCTCATCAAGATCTGGTCCGTCAAGGAAGCCAAGGAGCTGAAAACCTTGATGGTGCCCATCGAGAAGAAGATCGTCGAGGAGAAGAAGAAGGAGGAGAAGAAAGAGGAGAAGAAGGACGAGAAGAAAAAGGACGAGAAAAAGAAGGAGATGAAGAAGGACGAGGTCAAGGAGATCCGCGACGCCTTCACCAACGTCATCTTCACCCCCGACGGCAAGCAGATCCTGTCGGTCGGCTTCGACAAGACCCTCCGCCTCTGGAACGTCGAGGACGGCAAGGAAGCGAAGAAGTTCAACACCCCCGACGGCAACGACCAGGACCTCTACGGCCTGGCCCTCTCGCGCGACGGCAAGAACGTCGCCGTCGCCGGCTACGGCGGCGACCTCCGCGTCTACGAGCTCGCCAGCGGCAAGGAGCTGTTCAAGACCCGCCACAAGGCCTGGGTCACCTACTGCGTCGCCTTCGCCCCCGACGGCCTCTCGCTGGTGTCCGGCCACGAGAAGATGGGCATGGTGAAGATCACGCCGATCAGCGGCAAGAAGTGACGCGGCCGAAAGCCCAGGGACAGCCGTCTCCCTGGGAATCTTCCTCCCGAGCAATGGCGGCTCCTTCGCAGGGAGCAATCCTCTCTTGCTTGAGGCGTTCCCGTCTTCGTGGCGAACTTTTCTCGATGTAGCATGATTATGCAGCTAGTGGGTTAGCGTGCTGTGCAGCGTTGCGGGAATCACCGGATGGCTACAGACAAGCGGCGGTGGAGATGCACGACCAAGCCGCGAGGCAACTGCCCAACGCATTGCCAGGCCAGGTTTTTCGGCTACGGACCGACGCGCGAGTCCGCGAGAAAGGCCTCGGAGTCGGTTTGCCAAGCGGCCGGCTGCCACACGCCAGGCGGGCGTCCCTTCGCGTGCGATTGCGGACACACCACCTATCATGAAAAGCCCAACTAGCCGCGAGGATCCTTGCACATGCGGGATGAAACCTTCGATCAGACCTGTTCCTTCCGATTCATGGACGACGAGCTTCACCGTCGCATGCTCGCGCTTCTCAAGAAGCACATGATCAAGCATGTCGTGAATTCCGACGGCGTGATCCATTACTCGGTGAAGGACGAGGAAATCGTCGGAAACGAGCTGATCGCCACGGTCCGAGCCAGCGTTTTCCCGTCCTGGCAGCTGCTGTCCTGTCCGGCGGACTGGACGGAACGCTACAAGCGGCACATGAACCAGCACGGGGTTCCGTTCCGCGAAGAACGATTCAACAACGAGTTGTGCTTCCTCCTCCCTCGCAAGTACCGTCCGCATTCGTGGGAGCTGGAAGAACGGGCGAACACGCATCCGATCCGAAAGAGGTGCGACGTCGCGCTGGTCAGGAGGCTTTGCGATGTTCTCGTCAAGAATCGCCGGGCCAAGACCCTTGCCGACGAAATCCTTCGCGACCTCGCCACCGGATCCATCAGCGATTCAGCCTGTCGTCGATTGTCTCGCTGGTGCAACCCTGCTCGCTCGGAACCGGTCATGCAGCCCTTGGCAGCCAAACTGAGCGTCGAGCTTTTCGGGCATGTGATGGAAAGGCTGCCGGCTTGACCCGCCTGTTCGACGACCATCTCGCCGCCTGTCCCCGCTCCCAGGGATCGCCGTCCCTGGGCTTTTTTGTTCCCGGAGTGACGCACGCCATGACGAACCGCCGGACAGCCACGACGATTGGCATCGTTTGCATGGCGATGTGCTCCTACTCGGTCTTTGCTCATCCGCGTGCGGGGCGAGGAGCGGACGTCCTGCGGATCCTTCTGCTGGCTGCGTCCTGCACGTCGTTCTCGCTTGTGTTGATCGACGTGCTTCGCCGAAAGAAGCACGGGAAGGAAGCCAAGGATCCTGCGAAGGACCGCTCCGACGGCGACCTGTCGATCGCCAAGCCGCTGGCGCCGTCCTGACAGGGCAGCCGGGGCGGGCGCACGGTTCGGCTGCTCGTCATCGCCGTGGTGGCCGGCCTCGTGATCGCGGTTCTGTACGACATGAAACTCCTGCGCTGATCGCAGCTGCCGCTTCAGATCGACGGCTTCGGGTCGAGGTCCATTCCGTGACATTCTCGCTGGTGTCCGGCCACGAGAAGATGGGCATGGTGAAGACCACGCCGATCAGCGGCAAGAGGCAGGCGTCGCCAGAAGAAAAACGTCCCTTTCACTTTCCCAAGCTGCGCCGCCTTCATCGGGGAGCCGATCCTTGCGGCGGAAGCTTGGCGAGGTTCCGCCCGCTTTTTGCCCGGTCGATGAGTTCCTGGACCGTCTTCGTCTTGCTCTGGTTGGTGCCAAGGAACAGTTTAAGGGCTTTGACACGGTCGCTCAGATAGTCGCTCCGGACATGGACCACTCCGTGCCGGACGCCGTTGCCCACCTGGACCACCTTGTTCCAGATCGCCTCGAAGATATGCAGCGGCTCCACTTGCACGCCGGCGTCGAGCATCAGCTGGATCCGGGCAGTGACGGCCGCGTCGTCGTCCCGCGACATCGCGCTATGCTCCCCTGGTGCTCATCACGGAAGCGGCGCCTGCGGAGAAACGGTGAACCGCGTCCATGTCCGCTGGCTCTCCCGCGAGGACCTTGACGGACGGCGACGCCCCTCGGCCGACCGTGATCGTGTACTCGAAGATGAACGTCCACGGCTCTCCCGGATAGCGCCCGTGAAGCTTGTAGTTCACCCTCGCCAGCTGGTCGCTGCCGGGGTGCGGCGTCGCGGTCAACACCACCCGGAACTCCGCCCCCGGATAGCGCTGCTCGTACATCGTTCGGATCAGGTGTTCAATCCCCTGGTTCTGGAGCCGCTGGTTGACCTCCGAGGGCGCGAGCAAAACTCCCTGTGGCATGTCAGCGCCGAAGCCGGGCCCGAACAGGTGCGCGCGCTCCCGGCCCGGCTGGGTCGCCAGCACCCGCTCCATGCCTTGCCTGGGGATCGGCGCCCCGATGACCGCGTCGATCACCACGACAGGTTCGGGCGGGAACCGGTCGATCACGAAGCCAGCGCCGTCGTACGTCGGATTGATCGTTGCCCGGACGTGCACGTCCTCCTTGGTTTTCTGCTGCGTGTCCGAGACCAGTTCGATCGTCGCGAGGCGGTACGTGGACTTCAATTGGTCGAGGCTCTTCTTCTTGCTCCGCTTGCTGGAGCCTTTGTCGGACGCGATTCGCTGCCCCTCCGCCACGGCCCTCTGCAGGTCGGCCATCTTCTGCGCGTCGGTTCGCGTGTCGGGGCCCGAGTCCTTCTTCCCGAACAGGGCGGCGAACAGCTTCTTCGCCTTGTCCACGATCCACTGGATCGCCGCGTCGAGCGCCTTGTCGACGGCGACGCGGACCTTGCCGACCACGCCCATGACCTTGTCGGCCACCTTGCCGAACCCGAACGCGCCCGCCAGGAAGCTGATCGCCAGCGACAGCAGGCCGGCCAGGATGCCCTCCACTCGCTTGGCAGCCGCGGCGATGTCGCCCGCGGCGATCGCCATGATCGAGTTGATGAACGCGGTCGCCACCTGGATGATCTTCGAGATCTTCTGCACGAACACCATGACAGTGTCGTAGATCGAGACGATCAGCGGGATGAAGCCGGCGCCGGGGATGAACATGGCGATGAGTTTCGGCACAGCGGTCTTGACGACGAAGCCGACCACCATGTCGGTGATGCCGCCGATGACGGTGTCCTTGAGGTCGTTGAGCTTCTCCTTGATGACCTCCCACGCGGCGGCCGGCCCGCCGGTGACGAGGGCCTCCTCCTCCAGTCGCGGGTCGGTGCGCCGCAGGGCTTCCGCGACGATGACGACGACCCACGGCCACCCGGCGGCCCCGTGGACGACGCCCGCCGGCAGCAGCCCCAGGGTCCACGGCCGCCACGCGA
>JAYSSW010000222.1:0-2152 GCA_043720335.1 Planctomycetia bacterium | reverse complement strand
CGCCCGACTCCACCGGCATCGTCATGGTCGAGATGGCTGGCGCCGGCGTCCGCCTGGAGCGAGGCCAGGTGCGCGTGACCGGGCGGCTGTCGCTCAACACGTCCGACCCGGAGGACTTCGTCTTCGCGCTGCGCGACGCACGCCTCGGCGTCGTCGACTGACCGCCCGCTATAATGAGTTCATCAGGCGGCGAACTTCCTCCCGACAACGCCGCGACCCCGTCTGCCAACGCCACAAGGAGACGCCATGGCGCTCACGTCCGCAGAGATCGAGCAGCAGAAGCAGCAGGCCGAGGAGCTGCTCTTCTCCGAGAAGCACCCGCTGGGCTTCGCGAAGGGGCTGTTCTTCGGCCAGTTCCAGGGCGAACTTCTCTTCCCCTACCCGCAGTTGACAGCGGAGGAGAAGCCGGAGGTTGAGCGGGCCGCCGCCGAGCTGCGCCGCTTCGCCGACGAGCACATCGACGCCGCCGCCATCGACCGCGACGCCGACATCCCGCGCTCCGTCATCGACGGGCTGGCCCAGCTCGGCGTCCTCGGCATGACCGCTCCGAAGGAGTTCGGCGGGCGCGGCTTCTCGCAGCTCGCCTACACCCGCATGCTCGAGATCATCGGCGGCCACTGCGCCTCCACCGGCGTCTTCGTCAACGCCCACCACAGCATCGGCGTCCGCGCCCTGCTCCTGTTCGGCACCAAGGAGCAGCAGGCCCAGTGGCTCCCCGACCTCGTCAGCGGCCGCAAGCTCGCCGCCTTCGCCCTCACCGAGCCCGAGGCCGGCTCCGACGCCGCCAACGTCCAGACCTCCGCCACTCCCAGCCCCGACGGCAAGACCTGGTTCCTCACCGGCCAGAAACGCTACATCACCAACGGCGCCATCGCCCAGGTCCTCACGGTGATGGCACGCACCCCCGTCCCCGGCTCGTCCGAGACGAAGATCACCGCCTTCCTCGTCACCCCCGACATGCCCGGCTTCGAGGTAGTCGAGGCGCGCATGCCCAAGTGCGGCATCCGCGGCACCGCCACCGCGCGCCTCGCCTTCCACAACGTCCCCGTCCCCGCCGGCAACATCCTCGGCCCGCTCGGCAAGGGACTGCGCGTCGCCCTCACCGTCCTCGACTTCGGACGCACCACCTTCGGCGCCAGCTGCACCGGCGTCGCGAAGGTCTGCCTCAAGGCCGCTGTCGAGCACGCCAACACCCGCGTGCAGTTCAAGGAGACGCTGGGCGAGTTCGAGCAGACCAAGAAGAAGATCGCCTTCATGGCCGCCCACGCCTTCGCGATGGAGGCGACCACCGCCCAGTGCGCCGCCTTCATCGACCGGGGATCCGAGGACTTCATGGTCGAGACGGCCATGCTCAAGGTCTTCACCACCGACGCCCTTTGGACCATCGTCAACGACACCTTGCAGATCTACGGCGGGCAGGGCTACTTCAGCAACGAGCCGTACGAGCGCATCATGCGAGACGCGCGCATCAACACGATCGGCGAAGGGGCCAACGAGGTGCTCAAGGCGTTCATCGCCGTCGTCGGCATGCGCGAGGTCGGCGAGCACCTCAAGGGGGTGCTGGGCGCGCTGAAAAGCCCGATCAAGGAGTTCGGCACGCTGTGGCGGTTCGGGCAGAGCCAGATGGCCGCCCGCTTCGTCAACCCGGTCGTCCCCGCGCAGCACCCCAGCCTGCGCCGCGAAGCGAAAGAACTGGCCAACCGCGTGCGCGAGTTCGGCAAGGCGGTGCAGGACACGCTGGCCCACTTCCGCAAGAAAGCGCTGTCCGGCGGCAGCGCCCACGCCAGCGAGGAGATCAAGATCATGGAAGTGGTGATGCGCAGCCAGTACCACCAGGAGCGCATCTCCGACGCCGCCTGCGACCTGTACGCGGCCAGCTGCACGCTCGCTCGGCTCGACCATCTGCTCGCCCACGGCAACGGCAGCCCCGACGCTGCGCGCGACGTCCTGGCGGGCCGGCACTTCCTCACCATCGCCAGCCGCCGTGTCCAGCGCAACCTGGCCGCCCTGTGGAGCAACGACGACGACGAGGTCACCGCCGTCGCCAACGCCATGCTCGGCAAGTAGCGTCAACCCAAGCCCCAGGATGAGCGAAGCGATTCCTGGGGGTTCGACCCGCGCCGTCTTCGACGGCGGGCTTGAAAACGCCCTG
>JAYSSW010000221.1:0-4675 GCA_043720335.1 Planctomycetia bacterium | reverse complement strand
CCCCCCCCCTAGGATCGTCACAAGTATTCGTGGCACGTTCATGATGTCGTCGCCAAAGTGCTATGGCTCAAGGTGTAACTGCATTCTTGCAGATAGCGGGTGTGCTGTCAATCCCAGTTGCGCTAAAAAGAGAGAATTTTCCTGCAAGGCCATTTTCCACGCCGACGAAGTGTGGCTGGCACGCCGCTACTCCACGCGGTGTAGAGAGATATGCGCGAGGTGTTGAATGGTTTCTTTCTCGGCTTTCCTCCCCCATCGACGGACGGAGCAACGGCCTCCGCGAGCACGATTCCGCCAGCGGCGTGCGATTCGTTTGGACTCGCGCTGCACGCGGCGTACAAATGAATGGTGAGTGTCGTTTTCCGCCCCTTCCCTCCCGCATAGCTGGCTCCATGCGTTTCGCGCTGCTTGGCGATCATCCTGACGGGCTTGCGATGGCCCTCGCTCTGGCCGAGTCGGGGCGGCACGGGATCCCCGTCTACTCCGGGCCTCCCCTCGGGTTTGACATGCTCCAGCGCGGCGGCGTCCAGCCACGCAAGGTCGGCGACCTCGAAGAGATCCTCGCCGACCCGCAGATCGACGGCATCATCGTCGCCAGCGGCGTCGGCCTGCGTCCCGCGCAGCTGAGGCGGGCCTTGCAGTCGGAACGCCACGTCCTCTGCGTCCATCCCGCCGACCAGAACTCCGACATCGGCTACGAAGCGGGGATGCTGCAGACCGACACCGGCTGCGTGCTGCTGCCACTGCTGCCCGAAGCGCTGCACCCCGGCATCGCCCGGCTCGCGGAGCTGGTCCGCGACGCGCCGGCGACGACGACGCGGCGGGTGCAGCCCGGCGACCCGGAGTACGCGCACTCCGTTACGCTGCGCATCCCGGTCGCCGCCTCGCCGAGCACGAAGCCAAGGCTGTCGGCGCCGCCACGCTTGATCGAATGGGAGCGCTGGTCGACCGAGGAACTTCTGCTGGAAGGAACGCACGAAGCGCACAAGCCGGGGCTGCCGGGCTGGGACATATTGAGACTTCTGGGCGGCGAGATCGCGGAGATCTTCCTGCTGGCGCCCGCCGAGGAGCTGACGGTCGGCCTGCCGCTGCTGCTGTCGGGGCGGTTCGTCGAAGGCTGCTTGCTCCAGGCGACCTGGCTGCCGAACCAGGCCGAGACGCGCTTCCGATTGTCGCTGGTGAGCAGTGTCGATCGGGCCACGCTCGAATTCCCGCTCGGCTGGCCCGGCCCGTCGACGCTCACCTACCTGGATCACGAGGGCGTCCGCCGCGTCGAGTCGTTCGGCGACTTCCATCCCTGGCGGGCGATGGTGCTGCTGTTCGAACAGGCGTTCGACGAAACGAAGTCGCGCAAGCCGCGCCCGTTGCCCGGCAGCATGGAGAACGAAAGCGTCGCCAAGCCCGGCTCGCGTCTCGGCTGGCAGGACGAACTGCGCGCCTTGGAGTTGGACGACGCCGCCCGCCGCAGCGTCGCCCGCCACCGCAGCAGCATCCTCGAATTTTTGGAGGCGACCGAAGAAGCCAGCTTCAAAGGGACGATGACCCTGGTTGGCTGCAGCCTGCTCTGGTCGAGCATCGTGCTGCTCATCCTGTCCGTGTGGCTCCCCTGGCTCGGCTGGTTCATCTTCCCCGTCTTCGCCCTGTTCCTCGGCTTGCAGGCCTTCCGCTGGGTCGTGCCTCCCAAGCAGCAGGAATCCGGCCCCGTTGAGGGACCACGAAATACAACTTCCTGAAAGGGGAGGACAGAAAACCCGATTTGTGATGAAGTCAGGCGAACGGCCTGCGTGAGCTGGCTGGTGGAAATTGCAGTCGCTGCAAATCGGGACCAGCCCGCTTACGCAGGCCGTTCGCCGGTTATTCGATGTTTCGATGATCCCGACGTGGTAGAATCCCTCACCCCGTAACGGAGAGAGAGCCAGCACCTACTGCAAGGCAGTCTTCCCAACGCGAGAATCCCCATGCGAGACCAGAACCCGACCAAGAGCCATCGCCGGGAGTTCCTGCGCGCCGGGCTGTCCGCGTTCGGCGCCTTGTCGCTGCCCGACCTGTTCCGCCTCCGCGCCGAAGCGACGCAGGCGGATTCGCCGGAGCCGACGGCGGTCATCGTCGTTTGGCTGCGTGGCGGGGCCAGCCATCTCGAAACCTACGACCCCAAGCCCGACGCCCCTTCCGACTACCGGGGGCCGTTCGGCGTCATCGACACGCGCACGCCCGGCCTGCGCCTCGGCGAGCTGCTGCCGCGCCACGCCCGCATCTCGGACCGCTTCACCCTGTTGCGTTCGATGGCCCACACCGGCGGCGGGCATCCTGCCGGCTCGCTGCAGCTCCTGTCGGGCGACCCCGACGCCCAGGACAAGCTGCGGCCCCACTACCCCGACTTCATGAGCGTCGCCCACCGCCTGCGCTCCGGCCCGCGCCGCGACCTGCCCAACTACGTCGGCGTCAACCCCATCGTCCGCTACGACAACTTCACCATCGCCGGGCCGGGCTACCTCGGCGAATCGTACGCCCCGTTCGCGGTGACCGGCGACCCGAACTCGCCGACGTTCCGCGTGCCGAACCTCGGCTTCGGCGACCGCGTCCAGCAGGACCGCTTCACCGAACGCATGGGGCTGCACCGAACCTTCGACACGCTGCGCCGCGACCTCGACCGCTCCGGGGCGATGGACGCGATGGACTCGTTCCAGGCGCAGGCGCTCGGCCTGTTGACCAGCCCCCGGGCGGCGCGAGCATTCGATCTGAACCAGGAAAGCCCCGCCGTGCGCGACCGCTACGGCCGGCACGCCTGGGGCCAGCAACTGCTGATGGCGCGGCGCCTTGTTGAAGCCGGCGTCGAGATCGTCACCAGCACCTTCGACGGCGAGCTGTGCGGCCGCGTGCAGAACTGGGACGACCACGCCGTCAACCACCACGTGTTCGACGCGCTGCAGTTCCGCCTGCCGTACTTTGACCAGGCGGTCACGGCGCTGATCGAAGACATCTACCAGCGCGGCCTGGACCGGCGCGTGCTGGTCGTGGTGACGGGCGAGTTCGGGCGGACGCCGCGCATCTCGTACGTCGCCAGCAGCGGCGGCGGCGTGGCGAGCGGCGCGGAGGGGGTCGTGCAGCCGGGCCGCGACCATTGGCCGCGCGCCAACTCGATGCTGTTCGCCGGCGGGGGCATCGCCACGGGGCGCGTGGTCGGCGCCACCGACCGTCGCGGCGAGGACGTGACGGAGCGCCGCGTCGGCCCGCACGACTTCCTGGCAACGATCTACCGCCACCTCGGCATCGACTACGACCGCGTCACGCTCCCCGACTTCACGGGCCGCCCCATCCCGATCGTCCAGCAAGGCGCCGCCATCCCTGAGCTACTGGCGGGATCGTGAGGCGAGACCGATTCATGGCCTCCCCAAGCGAAGGGAAATCATCCTCCCGCGAGCCTGCGGCGTGTCCATCTCCGCAACGACGCAGGCAGCTTGGGATTGATTCCGCTGGTGGGTTGACGTAAGAGCCAAACGCCGGTTGCCGCGCGATGGAACGACGCGGCGGTCTGGGCGGGGGCGGCAAGGGAGTGAAGGCCATGGCGGGCGATCCAGCGGACAAAGCAGTGGTTTGGGAGAAGCCGACGGCGGCGGAAGCAGACATCTTCGGCATGCCCGAGGAGGACGAGCCGGCGCCGGTGATCCTGCAAGGCCCGCACCAGTCGTTCGACTTCGCGCGCAAGCTGTACACGTTCGAGTCGCTGCAGCCGGCGCCGCAGAAGCCGCGCGCCGAGGCGCCGCCGGAGCCGTATTCGCTGCAGTGGTTCCTCGACATCGAGAACCAGCGCCACAGCAAGCACGGGCAGTGGATCCCGAAACTGCTGGAGTTCGCCAAACACCGGGGCGAAACGCTGCTCGGCCTGGGGCACGGGCTGGGGACCGACTGGGTGCAGTACGCCCAGCACGGCGCGTCGGTGGTGGTGTGCAGCCCGAAGCTGTCGCAGCTGGAGCTGGTGCGGCGGAACTTCGAGGTGCGCGGGCTGCCGGGCCGCTACGTGCAGTCGCAGCCGTGGTCGCTGCCGCTCGACTCGAACAGTATTGATGTGGCGTGCATCAGCAGCCTGTACCACGGCATCGCCGAGCCGGAGGCGGTGATCGAGGAGGTCTACCGCGTGCTGAAGCCGGGCGGCAAGGTGCTGGCGGTGACGCCGGCGCGGTTCGACGTGGACCACTGGCGGAAGCTGGTGTTCTTCTGGCACCGCTGGCTGCGGCGCGACACGCAGAAGCCGCCGCGCCCTTCGCGGCGCTACAGTGCGTGGCAGCTGAAGGGGCTGTTCCAGCGATTCGAGATGAACTGGATCCGCAAGCGGCAGTTGCGGCGAGCGGAGGTGCCGCGCGTGTGGCGCTGGGTGCCGCTGCCGATCCTGGCGCGGATGATGGGCCATGTGCTGGTGCTGAAGGCGTTCAAGCCGCTGAGCGCGGCGCTGCAGGCGGCGGTCGAGAACCGCCCGCCGACAACCAACGCAAGCCGAGCCGCGTAAAGAAATCAGAAAAAAAAACATCCCGATCTGAACAAGGACGCTTGCTCCCTCTCCCTGTAACGGGGAGAGGGGTGAGAGCGTGTGAAAAATTGCCATTTCCCCGGAAACAGGCGTCTCGGCAGCTGTCCGCAGCGGGGGCGTGGCGCTAAACTTCTCTCATGGACACCCACC
>JAYSSW010000220.1:0-4679 GCA_043720335.1 Planctomycetia bacterium | reverse complement strand
AGCAGCATCGAGGACCGGAAAAAGCCGCGGCGGCGCCGCCGTCGGAGCCCGCGTGCCCGCCACCAGGCGGAAACCGCGATAAATTCACAGGCTCTGACGTTTCCCTGATATTCCGCACATTCCGCTTCACCTTCCAAAACCGGATCCGCACGGCTCCGGTTTTCTGCGCGCACATCCCGTCTTCCGGCCAGTCTTCATCTTTTTCCCGTTTTCGCTGTCCATCTCCAATCTCGATTCTCGATCTGTTCACTGCGGACGAATGCACCTCCCTTGTGCTGGCCGATGCCAAACGCTGTCGCGTCTGGCAACGCCATGTAGCTCGTCTCGTTGAGCAACAGCTCCAGGAGATCGTTCCATGCTCGGATGGTTCGCACGAAAATCCCGTTCTTCGGTTTCTCCGCATAGCCGCCTGGTACTTGAGTCGCTTGAGCAGCGACTTTGCCTCGACGGCGATCCGCTGCAAATGCCTGCCCCTCCGGTCGCCCCGACGCTGACTTGCACGCTCACCTACCTCACGCAGCGCATGATCCGCATCCAAGGGGTGGTCACCGACGACAACCCGGCCAACGCGGTCGTGAACTTCACCGGAGACGCCACGGGGTCCGTGACGGTTCAGAACAACGGCGCCTTTTCCGTCGACTTGACCGCGACGCAGATCGGCGGGGTGACGGCGGTCGCTACCGACGCGGACAACCACCAGTCCAACTCTACCCTCTTCGAGCTGTCGAGCAATCCGCCCGCCATCGTCGGGTTCGCAGCCGTCTGCAACGACTTCAACCTTTGGACGTTCTCGGGCCACGTGAACGACGAGTCGGCCGTCGGCCTGCGGGTCAACTTCGGCGGCGCTGCGGCGCTCAACGGCCAGAGCGTGCTGGTCGACAGCGACGGCAACTTCTCGATCACTGTGCAGCTTCCCGCCCACCCCACCGGGACCGCCTGGGCGTCGACCACCGACTGGTGGAGCCTTGACTCCAACGAAGCGATCTACCGCTTCTAGCAGACTGCACCGGCGCTGTTCCCTGACGCCGATCCCCGCACCGAGCGAGCCATGACCACGACCAATCCTTTCCACGAACTGGCACAGCGGGTCCGCCGGGGCGACCCATGGGCGGCGATGCAGCTCCGGCGCGAGCTGACCCGCACGCTGCAGCGCCTCGTCCGCTGCGCCTTGACTGTGCCCGAACTGAACACGCGGTTCGCCCGCGCCATGCGCCGCCAGGCTGCGGCGCTCGCCGGGCGCAGCGACGTGCGGTTCTCCGCCGAGTCCATGGCGATGGTGCTCGCCCGGCAGCAGTGCGAGCAGTTGATCGAAGCCCTGCAGCCCTCCAGTTCCCAGACCCGCACGTTCGAAGACACCTGGTGTGACATCGTCCAACCGCGAGAGGAGCAGCCATGCACCCGTCCGTTCCTTGGCGCCTGATGATCTGGGACCGCGAGAAGCAGCAAGGCCCGCTGCGCCACTTCTTCCGCGGCATGGGGTACGACATCGCGCCGGCCGACAGCTACCATCTGCGAAGCTGGCTGCCGAACGGACACGACCCATCCCAGGTGCTGCTGGAGATCCAGACCGACGGACTGGACGGCATGCGCTTCATCGAGTTGTGCGACCGCGCCAAAGCCGCCTGGCCGATCGACTGGTCGATCGATTTCACCAACTACGTCATCGTGCTTTCGCGCAAGCCGTCGAAGCACAAGCCCGTGCCGAGCGACTACCAGGCGGTCGTCGCGTCGCTGCAGTCGGCCGCGCACCCGGCGCAGAACCGTCCTGCACGCATGCACCGCCCAGTTGCCGTCCTCGCGTAGACTTGTCTCCGTTCCGTCTGCTCATGCTGGCCGCTTCGACCTCGCAGGTCGAACGCGGCCTGCCTGTGTTTGCCGACGCGATTTTCTCCGGGGCTTCGGTAGAATTCCAACTTCTTGCTGCCTTGAGGAACCATCGCTGACGGAGTTCGCCATGCGCTTCTCGCCTCTGATCCTGCTGCTGCTCGCTCCCATGTCGCTGTTCGGTCTGCGCGAGGCGGCGCTGCGGTCCTTGCATGCCGGCGAACGCGCCACCAAGTTCCCCGCCGAACTGGTGAAGTTCAAGACGCTGGGGACGAAGCCCGTTTTCACGGCGACCAAGGGGGAATGGGACCACAAGATCCGCGAGCGCGGCTGGATCCTACGCGAAAACGGCCTCTACAAGATGTGGTACACCGGCTACGACGGCAAGGACGGCCTGCGTCTGCTCGGCCATGCCACTTCCAAGGACGGCGTCGAATGGATGCGCCACCCGAGGAATCCGCTGGTGAAGGACCACTGGATCGAGGACATGATCGTGGTGCCGCACCAGGGCCGATACTACATGTTCGCGGAAGGGAAAAACGATCTCGCGCAGCTGCTCGTGTCTGCTGACGGGCTGGATTGGATGCGGCTCGGCCAACTCGACGTCCGCAGGAAGAACGGCGATCCGATCAAGCCCGGCCCCTACGGCACGCCGGCCGCCTGGGTCGAGAACGGCGTTTGGCATCTGCTGTACGAGCGCAACGACCTGGGGGTCTGGCTCGCGAAATCGAAGGACATGAAAATCTGGACCAACGTGCAGGACGAGCCGGTGATGGTCCCCGGCCCCGGCGACTACGACAAGCACCTCATCGCGGTCAACCAGGTCGTCAAGCACCAAGGCCGCTACTACGCCTACTACCACGGCCGATCGAAGGACCAGCCGAACTGGTCGACGGCCATCGCCACCTCGACCGACCTGGTCCATTGGGAGAAGTATCCGCACAACCCGCTGGTTCCCCGTGAGCGGAACCTGTCGAGCGGGATCCTCGTCCACGACGGCCAAGGCTACCGTCTCTACACGATGCACCCGGAGGTGCATCTCCATGTCGCGGACCAATAGCGGAGTTGGGCACTCAAACGAAAACACCTCGCCCATCGAAGGATGGGCGAGGTGCATGATTTGCTGCGCGAGCGTCGCTAGTTAGTACCGACGGCCGCCGCCGCCACCACCACCACCACCCCCACCACCACCACCACCGTAGCCGCCGCTGCGGCCACCACCGCCGCCGCCACCGCCGCCGCCACGGTCCTCGCGAGGACGGGCTTCGTTGACGGTGAGCTGCCGGCCTTCGACTTCCTTGCCGTTGAGCGCGTTGATGGCCGCCTGGGCCTCATTGCTGCTGCTCATTTCGACGAAGCCGAAGCCCTTCGAGCGGCCCGTGTCACGGTCCATGATGACCTGCGCGGACTGGACGGTGCCGAACGGGGTGAACATGTTTTCGAGGTCGGTGTTGTTGACACCATAGGTCAGGTTGCCAACATACAGTTTCGTGGCCATCGAGGGCCTCCATCTGGAAAAGACCACACCAACATACGCAACCCACAGCGGGCGAATATGTTCGCGTGAATACGAGTTGTCAAAGCGGGGTTTTGATCAGGGTTGATCCGGGACGTGCGGTACTGCAAAAGGGAGGATAACCGAAAGGAAATCGCGACCTATGTGCTTTACGGGGCCCTAGAACACTCACATCCTATCCTCGCTCGCTGACGAAGGCAAGCCCTGTTTGTCGATTCGGTCGCTTTTTTTTCGATATTTCCCATCGGCCCATTTTCACGACGCTTTGGAAGGTGTTCGCACCGCTTGTTTCTGATCGGCTGCCGGATCAGCTTCCCTTGTCCGTCTCCTCCGGCGGGTTCGTCACGGGCCTCTGGCGCAGCGCGACCACCTTCGCCAGCCCAAGGCCTCGCAGCGTCTCGATGTTCCGCGGTGGGATCGCCTGCACCTCGTCCTCGTCCTGGGCTGCCAACGACACGCTTGCCTCGCGGAGCAGGTGCAGCATCGGGTGCGGCGAGCGGTTCGTGTAGTTCTCCACCGCGTCCGGCTCCGCCTCCGCGAACTGGTAGTCGGGATGGAAGCTCGCGATCTGCACCGCCCCCTCCAGCCCGACCTCCGCGATCATCCGGTCGGCCACGTCGAGGAAGTCGTTGTAGTCGTAGAAGTCCTGCAGCACGTTCGGATGGATCAGGAACGTCGTCTCGACCTCCGTGATCGGCGTCGAACGCAGCAGCTTCAGTTCGTCCGCGAACACCTTCGAGAGCGCCTTCGTGTTCATCGCCTCGGTGACGACATAGCGGATCTTGCCGGCGTCGAAGACGCGCGCCGCGAACGGGCACAGGTTCAGCCCGATCACCATCGTGGAGATCCAGTGCCGGGTGTCGTCGATGGCGCTTTGCTTGTCCATTTCGTCATGGTATGGAATCCGAGTTGCGAACCACCAAGCCTCGCCAGGATAGAATGCAACAGGCCCTGAGAACGACGCGCGACGATGCGAAATCCGGGGACCGGCGACTCGCGCCGCGAGAGCCGTTCCTCGCTGACGCGTCGGCGAACGGGAGACGAAACAAACGGCATCGTCGTGCGATTTTCCTCGCTTGGCGCTTCGGGCTCAGAGGGAGTCGCCCTGTTGATGCTGGATTCAATACTTCCAAACTCCCCTGCCCTTCCAAAGATCGGTGAAGCCATGACAATCTCGCTGCCTCAAGTGGAGAAGTCCCGCCCGATACCCCGCGGCGGCGAACGGCTCGACATGCCGATTGTCGGCATGCACTGCACGGCGTGCGCAGGCCGCATCGAGAAAGCGCTGACTGCGACACCAGGTGTCGGGGCCGCCAACGTCAGCTTCGCCGGGGCGAAC
>JAYSSW010000219.1:0-2155 GCA_043720335.1 Planctomycetia bacterium | reverse complement strand
TCGAGCAAGCGACTGACACCAACGCCGCGCCGCGGATGCTCAAAGAGGAAGTCGGAGAAGAGGACATCGCCGCCGTCGTCAGCCGCTGGACCGGGGTGCCGGTGCAGCGCTTGCTCGCGGGGGAGACACAGAAGTTATTGCACTTGGGGGACGAACTGCACAAGCGCGTCATCGGCCAAGACGAAGCCGTGGAAGCCGTGGCCGACGCGGTGGTGCGCGCCCGTTCCGGCATGAACGACCCCAACCGGCCCATCGGTTCGTTCATCTTCCTCGGCCCGACCGGCGTCGGCAAAACCGAGCTCGCCCGGGCACTCGCCGAGTTTTTGTTCGACGACGACAAAGCGATGATCCGCCTCGACATGAGCGAGTACCAAGAGAAGCACACCGTCAGCCGGCTCGTCGGGGCGCCCCCCGGGTACATCGGTTACGACGAAGGCGGCCAATTGACCGAGGTCGTGCGCCGGCGGCCGTATTGCGTGATCCTGTTCGACGAAGTCGAAAAAGCCCACGCGGATGTGTTCAACGTGCTGCTGCAAGTCCTCGACGACGGCCGGTTGACCGACAGCCAAGGGCGGACGGTCGATTTTAAAAACACTCTCGTCATCATGACCTCGAACATCGGCAGCCAGCAGATTTTGAAGTACAAGGGGTCGCACATCGGCGAAGTGTATGACCGCATGAAAGACGAGGTGATGTCCGAGATGCGCAAGTTCTTCCGGCCCGAATTCCTCAACCGCGTCGACGAGACGATCGTCTTCCACGCCCTGAAGGAATCGGACCTGATGAAGATCGTCGAAATTCAACTCGACCGCATCCGCGAGCGACTGGCGGAACGGAAGATCGTCTTGAAGTTGACCGACGCCGCGAAGAAGCACGTCGTGCACGTCGGTTACGAACCGAGTTACGGCGCCCGCCCGTTGAAGCGCGTGCTGCAGCGCGAAGTGGAAACGGCTTTGGCGAAACGATTGCTGAAGGGCGAAATCCCCGATGGCACCACGGTGACGGTCGACTACGATCTGAGCCACGACGCGCTGACGTTCGAGGCCGAGTGAAAATCCGGAACCGGGTCGACCGCGGCGCGGCCGACCCCATCGCGGTCGGCCTTACGCCTTCTCGCCGATCAAATCCCAGCCTTTGCGGTACTCGGTTTTGATGTACTGCATGGCCTTATCGTTGCCCGTGACTTTGAAGTTCGGGCCGTCCCAAATGAAGCCCTTGCCGCTGCGGATGGCGACGTTGCCGAGCAGGAACGCCTCGGTGAGCAGGGCGGAGTAGTCGAAGTTGGACAGGGCCAACTCCGGCTTGCCGGCCTTGATGGCCTCGACCCATTCCCTCTTCTGGCCGGTATCCCCGCCGTTGTTGGACGCCAGCGTCTCGGGCTTGGTCAGATTCTTCCCTTCGACCAATTCGCCCGGGGTGATGAAGATCTTCGAGCCGTAGTCGTCCGGGCTGTAAAGGATCCCCTTGTCGCCGACCAGAATCGAGCCGCTGTCCACGAGTTTCTGCCCGGCCTTCAGCACTTTCTCGATCAGTTCCGTCGGCGGGAGGACTTTCTTCCCATCGCGCTTGCCTTCGTACCACTGCAGTGTGACGGCGTCCATTTTCTCCCGCTTGGGGAATTCCATGGTCACATGGGCCCAACTCGGGCACGTCTCCTCGTTCACGTCCCCGGCTTCGGCGCTGACCTTGGTCGGGTGTTTGAGCTTCAGCGCCATGAAGGCCATGTTGGCGGTGTGGCAGGCCATGTCGCCGATGGCGCCGGTGCCGAAGTCCCACCAGCCGCGCCAGTTGAAGTCGTGGTAGGCACCCTTGCGGCCCGACTTGACATCGTACTCCGCGTACGGACGGTACGGGGCACAGGCGAGGAACTCGTCCCAGTGGATCCCCGCGGGGACGGGCTTCTCGGCGGGGCGGGCCACCACCTTCGGGGCCTGCGGCCACACGGGGCGGTTCGTCCACACGTGCACTTCGGTCACGTCGCCGATGGTTCCGTTCTGGATGAGTTCCACGGCGCGGCGGAGGCCATTTTCCGCGGTGCCCTGGTTGCCCATCTGCGTGCAGACTTTGTTCGCCTTGGCCACCTCGCGCATGATGCGGGCTTCCAGCACCGTGTGCGTCAGCGGCTTCTGGCAGTAAACATGCTTGCCCTGCTTCA
>JAYSSW010000218.1:0-2156 GCA_043720335.1 Planctomycetia bacterium | reverse complement strand
TGCGCGGTCGCCTTCCACATGCAGGAGCGCAGGACGGCGGTCTTGTCCTTGAGGTTGAAGTAGGCGTGCCCCGACGACGCGACGGTCAGCGAGCCGATTTCGCCGACGACCCAGACGAGCGCGAACTCTCCCTCGACGAGCGCCTTGATCTGGCCCGTGATCTCGCTGATCGTTTGCGGCTTCACCGCGTTGGGGATCGTCGGAAATTGCATCAGCTCGTTTCCAGCCCTTTCATCATCGTGGCAACACCCGCAGCAGAACCATCGGCACGCCCAGTTCGTCCGTCAGCCGCCCGGCGACCTCCGTCGGCCTGGGGTCGGCCCACCATTCTCGCCAGTCGTTCTCAGCGACCAACACGTAGGCGTCGCTCGGCAGGTCGGCCTCCTCGCGCACCAACTGGACGGGTCGGCCGAAGTAGAACATCGTCGCTTCGTCCTTCGCTTTCAACAGGTGCAACGTCTGATCGGTCGGCACCAGCGACGCCAGCAAGGCCCCCTTCGCACGCGGCTGACGCTGGGCGGCTCGGGCGGGCGTGATCCGCTCCACGAACACGACCTTCGCCGCCAGCCAAAGGCCCAACATCGCCGCCAGCACCGGCACGGGCCGAAGTCGCGGGAATGGCAGCTTCAACCTTCCAGTATACCAAGCGTGCCATGCCATCGCTGCCAGCCCGGCGATGCCTGGAAACAGCGGGTAGCTGTGGCGCGGCGTATGCTCGTTCGGGAAGGACCAGAACAGCAGGTGAGGCCACGTCCAGCTGTGCAGCGCGACGAGCAAGCGTTGCCCTCGCATATCCCATAATCGAAAAAATCCCTTTTGCAAGGTTAGCAGTGCCAGCGCCGACCAAGGCAGCGTGACGACCAAGATCTTAAGTGGATGATAAAGCGACTCGAACCAGGGATACTTCTTCTCGGAGTAGGTCGGCACCAGCCGGCTGAACGCCTCGCGCTCGAAGGTGTTCCAGAACGTCGGCCAACCCTCCAGCCAGACCGCCGCCGCGAGCCAGGCGAGGCACAGGCCGCCGGCGATGGCGAGGCTGACGAGGTGCTGCCAGCCGAGCAGCCAGCGCAGTTGGCCCCGATGCCAGAGGAACGGGATCGCGGTGAGGTAGAGGAATTCGACCGCCGTCCATTTCGTCAGCACGCCGCCCGCCATGCAGAGCAGCGAGGCGAGCGTCCAGCCAAACGAAGGATGCGCTTCGTCCTCGGTCGCGCGGAGGAAGAAGAGGATCGACGCCAGCACCCACATCACTTGAACGGTGTCGATCTCGGCTGAGGTCGCCTTGTCGAGCCACATCAGCGACATTGGCAGCAAAATGCTGGCCGCCATCGCCGCGACCCGGCCGATCTGGCGGCGGAGGTACCAGTAGAAGAGAAAGACGCAGATCGTCGCCGCGTTGGCGGACGGCAGCCGGGCGGACAGTTCCGTCACTTGGCCGAACGGCAGGCTGCACAGCACGATGGCGACGTACATGCCAGGGGGCTTGGTGAAGAGCGGTTCGCCGAACAGGCGTGGCACGATCCAGTTGCCCGACTCGAACATTTCCTGGGCGATGACCGCGCGCAGCCCTTCGGTGCGGAAGAACTCGCCCGAGTTCAACCCGTAGAAGAACAGCACGCCGCTGAGAATGGACAGGAATGAATACGAGAGGACGGAGGAATGGCAGAGCTTGTCGACGATCTTCGACCAGGGGTGGGGACGGTCGGCGAGCCAATCGGGAGTGCTCATCGGTGCAGCCTCCATGCCGCGTTGTGAATCTTGAAGTGGGCGGAGTGTACCAAAGAGGGGCGGGTTGAGGGAAGGGGGAATCGCCCAAGTTTAGCCGCTCGCCTACGGCGAGCGCGGACGTGACGCCACGCGGCGATTTCATCGGCAGACGTGCGTTGCGTCCACGTTCGCCGTAGGCGAACGGCTAAACGTAAAACGACTACGCCACCTTGACACATTCAAAGCCGAACGTCTCCGCGACGGCGGCGTTCGTCACCTTGCCGGCGTGGATGTTGACGCCCTGCACCAACGCCGGGCTGTCCTGCATCGCCTTCGCGAAACCCTTCTTCGCAGGCGTGGCGCGCCCGCCCCGCGTGCGAGGACGAACAGTCCGTTCGACTCGAACGTGATGATGCCCGTGCGGCCGTAGAGCTTCGACACGCGAAGGC
>JAYSSW010000217.1:0-4684 GCA_043720335.1 Planctomycetia bacterium | reverse complement strand
CCCCAGGCAACATCATCCGCGCTCGCACCGACGTCTTCGGCGCCCTCGACTCCGCCAGCAGCTACAACCTCATCTCCGACGGCACCGGCATGACCGGCGTCTCCCACGGCGCCCTCGGCAACCAGGTCGGCTCCACCTCCCGTGCCCTCGACCCCCGCCTCGGCCTCCTCCAGGACAACGCCGGCCCCACTTCCACCATCGCCCTCCTCGCCGACAGCCCCGCCATCAACGCCGCCAGCACTCCCCAGGCTCCCCCCGGCGCCTTCGACCAGCGCGGCCCCGGCTTCGACCGCCTGCGCGGCGGCGCCGTCGACATCGGCGCCTTCGAGCTCGCCGCCAACTCCCCGCCCGTCTTCAACTCCCCCGCCACCGCCACCGTCGCCGAAGGCAGCGACCTCACCCTCGCCGCCGGCGCCACCGACGCCGACAGCGACACCGTGACCTTCGCCTGGGACCTCGACAACGACGGCGCCTTCGACGACGCCTTCGGCGCCAGCCCCGTCGTCACCTGGTACCAGCTCATCGACCTCGGCATCACCGACAACAGCTCCAACCCCGTCAAGGTCCGCGCCGACGACGGGCACGGCGGTGTCACGACCAAGGACGTGACCCTCACCGTCACCAACGCCAACCCGGTCGTCGCCGTCAACGGCGCCCCCGCCTCCAGCCCCGAAGGCACGGCCATCGCCTTGACTTCCACCGCGTCCGATCCCAACCCCTCCTTCGATTCCCTCACCTACGCCTGGAGCGTCACCAAGAACAACGTCGCCTACGGCAGCGGCAGCACCGCCGCCAACTACTCCTTCACCCCCGACGACAACGGCGCCTACGTCGTCACCCTCGTCGTGGCCGACGACGACGGCGGCTCGACCACCGCCAACAAGACCATCACCGTCACGAACGCCGCCCCGACCGCGACGATCAACGGCCCCGACGCGATGAACGAGGGGATCGCCACGCTGCTGACCGCCAACGCCAGCGACGCCGGCTCCATCGACGCCGCCTCGCTCACCTACGCCTGGAGCGCCACGAAGAACGGCGCTTCCTACGGCGCCCAGGCCACCACGGCGAGCTACCTCTTCACGCCGAACACCGAAGGCGATTACGTTGTCACCCTGGTCGTCACCGACAAGGACAACGGCGCCGTCACCGTGACGAAGGCGATCTCCGTCGCCACCGTCGCGCCGGTCGTCAGCGTCAGCGGCGCCGTCGACACGACGGAAGGCAGCACGCTGCACCTGCACGGCTCCGCGTCCGAGCCGGGGGGCGCCGCCACGCTCTACACCTACCAGTGGACCATCGCCAAGAACGGCAGCCCGTACCAGACCGGGACCGGCCCCGACCTTGTCTTCACCCCCGACGACAACGGCGCCTACCTGGTCACGCTGGTCGCCACCGACAGCGACGGCGACCAGGGGAGCTTCACCCAGCCGATCACCGTCGACAACGTCGCCCCCAGCGTCGTCGTCACCGGCGGCCCGGTGGAGACCCCGTTCGGCTTCCTTTCCGCCGAAGGCGCGGCGATCGACCTCAAGGCCGTCGTCGCCGACCCCTCGCCCCTCGACACCTTCACCTACTTCTGGTCGGTCACGAAGAACGGCGCGTCCTACGTCGCCGACGGCTTCGCGCCGACCTACTCCTTCACTCCCGACGACAACGGCTCCTACCTCGTGAACCTCGTGGTCCGCGACGACGACGGCGGCTCCACCACCTTCACGCGCACCTACCAGGTCGACAACGTCGCGCCCGGGAACCTCGCCGTCAACGGCCCCGCCAGCAGCCTGATGGGGCAGCCCGTCGCCCTCAACGCCGTCTTCGCCGACCCCGGCGCCAGCGACGCGCCGGCCGTGGCCTGGACCGTCCGCAACGCCGCCAGCCAGGTCGTCGCCAGCGGCGCCGGCGCCACGCTGCGGTTCACCCCCGCCGTCGCCGGCGGCCTGTCGGCCACGATCGTCGTCACCGACAAGGACGGCGCCTCCGCCACCTTCACCCGGCCCCTCGTGGTCGCGTCGGCGGGCCTGCTCCCCGACCCGCGCTCGCCTGGCAAGACCGCCCTCTTCGTCTACGGCACGCCAGGCCGTGACACCGTCGTTGTCACTCCGCACGACGCCGCCGGCCGCCTCAGCGTCGTCGTCAACGGCGTCGCCCAGGGCGTCTTCCTCCCCACGGGCCGCCTCTACGTCTCCACCTTCGCTGGCAACGACACGATCCGCCTGCAAAGCCGCGTCGTCGCGGGCAAGACGCTGACGGTCGGCCAAAGCGCCGTCCTCGACGGCGGCGCCGACAACGACGTGGTCGACGCCAAGGGCAGCCGCGCCAGCAACGTGCTGGTCGGCCAGGCCGGCAACGACACCCTCCTCGGCGGCAGCGGACGCGACCTCCTCTTCGGCGGCCTCGGCGCCGACACCCTCAAGGGCGGCGGCGGCGACGACCTGCTCGTCGGCGGCCGCGCCGTCCACGAGACCAACGCCGCCGCCCTCGTCTCCCTCTCCAACGAGTGGAGCCGCACCAACCGCACCTACGCCCAGCGTCTCGCCGCGATCCGCAACGGCGGCGGCCTGAACGGCTCGTACCGCCTGCGGGCCGGCACGCTGGTCGCCGACAACGTCGCCGACACGCTGGTCGGCGAGGCCGGCGTCGACGCCTACTTCGCCACCACCACCGGGACCAGGAAGGACAAGCTCCTCGGCGCCGTCACGGGCGAGACCATCGTCGCGGTCTGACGCGCAGCGGACACGAACGCGTGATCCATCCTGCGGGCCTCCAGGGCGCAACATCGTTGCCCTGGAGGCCCGCTTGTGCTTGGCCTTTCGCGGGGCCAGGAACGAGATGATGCCCGAAACGTTTCCAGACGTGGAGCGCCAGCGGTGCGAGCGAAGTTTTGCACCGTAGGTGCAGGATCGCAAAGACCCGGCTCGCGAAGCGCACCCTGGAGACGGCTCTGCGTTCTGAACGGCGCAAGCGGGCCAAGGATGCGCTCCTGCTCATTGGACGAAACGCCAAGCGAATTGCAGCTCCCAACGATCTCACGAGTCAATTCGCCGGTTCGCGGGCCGGAGCGGCTGTCGCTGCCTAGAAACCACAAGGACCTATCGCGAAGCGAATCGTTCCGCAAAGTGTTCCCGGTGGAGTTGGAAGCGGACAAGACCTACCAGTTCGACCTGCGGAGCCGCGACTTCGACACCTACCTGCGCCTCGAGGACAACACGGGCAGGCAGGTCGCCTTCAACGACGACGCCAACGGCAGGCTCGATTCGCAAATCGTTTTCACGCCGCAGCAGGGGGGCAAGTACCGCGTCGTCGCCACCACGTTCCGCGACGGCGCCACGGGCGCGTTCGTTCTGAATGTCAAGCCCGCCGCGAAAGCCGCGATGCCCGCCGCGAAAGCCGCGATGCCCGCCGCGAAAGCTACGGCGCCGGTGCTGGGCGTCTGGGAGGTGAAGGGGCGCGACACCAAGATCTGGACCGCCACAATGGTCCTGCGTCAGCCCAGGGCCGGTGTCCTCGAAGGCCATTTCGACTGGCGCTCGGCTGGCGGCGAGAGCGGCGGACGCGAGCATTTCCAGGGGACCTACGACCTGGCGACGGGGCTGGTGCTCCTCCAGGGTGTCAGGCTGGAGAACGCCCGGGGCATCGCGCTGGGCTGCTGCGTCGCGGCGATGTCCGCGGACGGCCGCGAGATGCGCGAAGGCGTGTGGGGCGGCCCGTTCGCCCAGTCGGGGATCTGGTCCGCCGTCCTCCAGCAACCGGAGCAGGCCGGAGCGGCAGCTCCGGCCCCTTGAGCGGAACCCTTCGCGCGGCGGTCCGCGCTGCGCAGATTTCATTCTTGTTCTTTGGAAGCGAAGGATGCCATCGCGCCCACGATGGATCCTTCGCTTCTTTCTCCTCTGGGCTGGCGAGTCAGCTCGGCGCACGGCACGTCAGCCGTGAACAAAGATCCAGCGCGTGTCATAGCACGACACCGGCAAGATCGAGGAGGAATCCTTGACCATCGACCGGATCAAGCCGTTTGCCATCGCCGCTTGCTCGACAACGGCATCGACCAGAAGGTTGTCGTCGCGCCGCGGAAGGAAGGACGCGACAAGCTCATGGTCGGCGACCGCGAGCCACGACCTGGGCGACCTACCGAATCGCCACGTCCGTCTTCGCGGGGGGGGCAGCGAGCTGAAGGGGCGCCGCTCGGCCGAGGCCATCCCTGGTTGCATCATTGTCCAGCGAGGATCGGCTTCATGACCTCGCCGTGAACGTCGGTCGTCGCGGCCGGCGTGCCGGCAGGTCAGCCGGGTGTGGTCGAAGCCGAGCAGGTGCAGGAGGGTGGCGTGAGATTATCTTCTGTGATTCCGCAAAGACCTTGTATGCAAAGATGTGTCAAACGAGCAATTCCAAGTACCAACACAGATTTCGCACTTACTCTTTCACGTCGCTCCGCCGCTGCGGCCGCCAACACAGCCAGAGCGCGGCGCAGGCGAAGAGCGGGGCGACGGCGGCGATGCGGATGCCGGTCGTGTAGGACTGGGTGGCGTCGATGTTCTTGCCCACGAACTGCTGCAACAGGGCGTTGCCGATCCAGGCGATGGTGCCGAGGGCGCCGGCGATCTTGCCCTGGTGGCGGCGCGTCAGTTCCTGCGTGAAGGAGTAGTAGTTGGGGAACAGGCCGAGCGTGCCGGCGCCGATGAGCAGCAGC
>JAYSSW010000216.1:0-2156 GCA_043720335.1 Planctomycetia bacterium | reverse complement strand
GGTGATGGCCACGAACCCGCAGATGCCGTTGCCCAGGGTCAGAAGCGTCGGCACGACAGCGATTTTTTTCACGGCCGCAGCCCCTCGTCGCGATGGTTCCTGGAATGAATGCGTTGACTCCGCCATTCGATTACGATACCGAACCGACTTCCCTCCCGCCAGCGGAAATCGAAGCGACTCCCGCGTTGACATCCCTGGTCGTGGAAGTTATGACGCCCGCTTCAACGAACCAAGCTTGTTCCATGCAGGGAGGCACACTCGTGTCCGCACTACCCGCCTGGGGTCTGCCATTGCTCATCTTCGTCGCGGAGATGGCCGTGGTCACCCTGGGCACGCTCCGCATCATCTTCATCTCGCGAGGCCAGAAGGCCCTCGCCCCGCTGCTCGGCTTCTTCGAGATCCTGCTCTGGCTTTTCGCCATCAGCCAGATCATGCAGAACCTCGACAAGGTCCCCTGCTTCCTCGCCTTCGCCTTCGGCTTCACCGCCGGCAACTTCCTCGGCATCGTCATCGAGAAGATGCTCGCCATGGGGCACGCCGTCGTCCGCGTCATCACCCACCGCGACCCGGCCGACCTCATCACGGCCCTGCGCGACGCCCACTGCGGCGTCACCTGCATCGAAGGGCACGGCGCCACCGGCAAGGTCCAGATCGTCATGACCGTCATCCAGCGCAAACGGCTCGCCCAGGTCGTCGCCATGATCGAGGAGCACCACCCGCAGGCCTTCTACGCCATCGACGAGCTGCAGTCGGCCTCCGAGGGGATCTTCGCCTCGAAGCGCGCGCGGCCCGGCCTCATGCCGACCGGCTTCAAGGAGATGTTCGCGATGAAGCACTGAGGGGAACGCCTCCAAGCCCCACCATGAGCAACGCGATTGGTGGGGGTCTTTGGATTGCAGATTGCAGAATTGGGATTGCAGATTGAAAACGCCCAAGCCCCACCATGAGCAACGCGATTGGTGGGGGTCGCCTTCCATTTTGGCGTCACCCCCAGGAATCGCTTCGCTCATCCTGGGGCTTGGGGTTGTTGCATCAACTTCCTCAATGCCCGCCCATGAACAGCCCGAACTGCCCCGTCGCGGCGACCACCGCCCCTGCGACCGACCCGAAGATGCCCAGCAGCCAGAACGCCCGGCTCTTCGTCAGGATCGCCAGCGAGCACAGCACCACGCCCATTTGAAGTCCGAGTTCGCCGAAGTCGAAGCGGTCGGCGCGGGCGTGGACCTTGTGGCTCTCCGTCAGCTTCTTCCCCGCCTCCTCCGCCTTTGCGTCCGAGTCGTCCTTCGACTTCTTCGCCTTGTCGTTCGTGTTGGCGAGGCTCCCCTTCTTGTCGCCGATCCCCTCGTACTTTTCGACCTGCGCTTTCCAGCGATCCGCCGCCTTCTTCAAATCCTCCTCCTTGCCCGGCTTGGCGGTGACGAACTCGGCTTGTTCTTTCGCCACCTGGTACATGTGGCTGCGGATGTTGTACGCCTGGTACTCCAGCCAGTTGTTCGCTTCCTTCGTGCTGGCGATGCCCGCTTCGTTCTGCGCTTGCAGCGCCTCGCCCTGAAGCCTCAGCGTGGCGTTGTGCGCGCGGTGGCCGAGCATCGTCACCGCGGCAAGCACCGCCGCGACCATGGCGATGGAGATGGTCACGCGGCGGTTGAAGGCGTCGTGCGCGGCGTGGGCGGCGTGCTCGGCGTGCTCGATCGTTTCCCCGGGTCCGTGCGTCATGGCGGCGTCCGTTCGTGCTTGGGAGGATGTGGCCTGATTCAGCCAGGATACGCAGCCGTGGCCTGAAAAGCCAAGCCAAGCGGCCCCGTGATCGCCGCGCCGATTTCGGCCATTTCGTTTGTGGCGCGGTCGTTGTGCGGGTAGATTGACGCGGTCTCGAAACCCGCGCCAACCCATGCAGCAGTTTCCGCGATGGACCAACCCACCCGGCCCACCTACGTCCGCTACGCCGTCGTCGTCCTGACGACCGTCGTCGCGATCCTCCTCTACCTCGACCGCTTCTGTCTCGGCTTCGTCACGCCGTACATCAAGGACAACCTCGGCCTGACCGACGGCGAGCGCGACTTCCTGCTGGGGGCGTTCTTCTACACCTACGCCTTCGGGCAGATCCCGTGCGGCTGGCTCAGCGACCGCTACGGCCCCCGCCTCATGCTGTCGCT
>JAYSSW010000215.1:0-4690 GCA_043720335.1 Planctomycetia bacterium | reverse complement strand
GAGGGAAGAGTGGATTTCTGCTTCTTTGCTTTTCGGCCATCGCCCGACGCGGCGCAAACCGAAATTCCAACGCGACCCTTTGGCGTCGCTTCTCGGCTTCGTTTCCTTCGAGTTTTCTGGAAATTCCGCCTCTTGTTCCAGCTGAGGAGCGTGATCCCAGGACATTAGCCGTCCATCTTCCAAGCCAATCCGCGTCGCATCTCGGCATGGCGTCGCTGCGGCGTCGCCGGTACAATGCGGCGGATGGATCTCAATTCCCCAGGCCGAAGGAGTGGCCATGCCCGGCAAGCCGCGCAGCCGTGTCGTCGACTACCTCGTCTATCTCGCCGTCCGCGTCGTGGTCAGCGTCCTGCAGGCCCTTTCGTTCGCGACGGCGTGCCGGCTCGCCCATTTCCTCGCCTGGGTCGCCTACCGCGTCGACAAACGGCACCGCCTCGTCGCCCTTGAGAATTTGGAAAAAGCCTTCCCAGGAAAATACACCGCCGCCGAGCGCGACGTGCTGGTGCGGCAGGTCTATCGCCACTTCCTGACCATGGTCGTCGAGATGGTCCACCTGCCGCGCATGCTGCATGTGACGAACTGGAAGCGGTTCGTTCGGCTGCGCGAAGGTCGCCGCATCGTCGAATGCCTGCTGTCGGATCGGCCGCTGCTCATCGTCACCGGGCACTTCGGCAACTGGGAGGTCGGAGGCTACGCACTCGGCCTGTTCGGCTTCACCACCCACGCCATCGCCCGACCGCTCGACAACCCCCATCTCGACACGTTCCTGCGCCGCTTCCGCGAGAAGACCGGCCAGAAAATCCTCGCCAAGCAAGGCGACTTCGACCGCATCCAGCAACTGCTGGCCGACGGCGGCGTCCTCGCCACGCTGGCCGACCAGGACGCCGGCCAGCGCGGGCTGTTCGTCGATTTCTTCGGCCGTCCCGCTTCCACGCACAAGGCTGTCGCGCTGATGGCGCTGGAGCACAACGTGCCGATGATCGTGGTCGGCACGCCGCGCCTCGACGGCATGTACACGATGTGGTGCTGCGACGCGATCTTCCCGGAAGACTACGAGAAGTCGCCCGACGCCGTGAAGGCGATCACCCAGCGTTTCACCAGCGACCTCGAGTCGCTGGTCCGCCACGCCCCGGAGCAGTACTTCTGGCTGCACCGCCGCTGGAAGCACGCCCCGCCGGTCCGCAAGGCGAAGCCGAAGGCGGCGGCGTGAGGCGTTCACGTGCCGCCTTGTTCCGGTTTGTCCGCTCGTTGGCGTGACCACGCGCATAGCCACGGTATGCCGAAGACAACAACGACGCCCAGCAAGCCGTCTACGGCGAGCGCGACGCCGTCGAAATGCTCGAAACGCCCAAACGCTCCGTGGGCGAACGAAAGCGGAAACCCGGCGTGGCGGAAGAAACCTCCCAGCCCCGAGGTCGACGGCAGATTGAGCGAGATCCACAGTACGGCCAGCACGGCGCACCACCAAGTGTAGACGCGGTTCATCATCGGCATGCTCCCTGCGGCATGGATTGAGGCGGTCGCTCCGAAAGCCAGCAAGCCTATCAGCCGCTATGCCTGTAGCACAATGACTGTCTTGGGGCACCAGCATCTCGCCCGCACGTCGCTTCCCACGCCTGCGCAGCCGGCTGCGCGGCGTGTCGGAAACGGCGTGCGCGTCCCGGCGTGCGCTCGATGGCATGCGGTTTGCACGAGAAGGAACTTCAGACCATGACGAGCAACGGCGCTCCGCCGAAGCGATATTTCCAACATCCCGTTCCCGCGAGCCTTGGTCGCGGGATGTTTCTTGAGGAGTCGAACCATGTCTGTGGAAGTTCAAGACCGGCCCCAGCCCAGCGCCACCGCCCTTGTCAGTGGCATCATCGACGACGTGCAGAATCTCGTCAAACAGCAATTCCAGTTGGCCCGCACCGAGATCGAGCAGGATCTCCGCAAGAGCAAGGACGGCGCCGTGCTCTACGTGATCGGCGGCGTCGTGCTGTTGCTGGCCACGTTCATGGCGTGCCTGGCGGTCTCGCACCTCTTGCATTGGCTGACAAGCCCTGCCGGGACGGACGCCGCGAAACTGCCGCTCTGGGCCTGCTACGCCATTGTCGGAGCGGTGCTGGGTGGCGTCGGCTACCTGACGACCTCCGCAGCGGCCAAGTTGTTCTCCACCATCGACCCTCTGAACGGCCCCACGGTCGAAGCCATGAAGGACAACGTCGATTGGAAGACCGACAAGAACTGAGAGCCGAATCCGTTAAAGTGGATTCGAGAACACCCGCCGTCACCGGCGGGTGTTCTCGTTGATGCCAGGCCGAAAGGAGGCATTGCACGCGGTTCGGAAGTGTTACATGGACTTCCCGCCGATCGGCAGCGAAGTGCTTATCGCCTCGCCACTGAGGAATGCATGGTTCTTCGCATCAAGGGAATCCATGCCATTTCACGCGAATTGTGTGATTCCCAGGCATTCAGCGTGGTCGCGTCGCGCTTGGCACGCCGGTTGCAAAGGATTATTTCGGAAATACCCCTGTCCCGCCTGACCAGGATGATCCTGGAAATCACAAGGGACGGACATCTACCTGGAGGACGCGAGCCATGGCTACCACAACCAATGCACCCAAGGACATCGGCAACGAAGCGAACAAGGCGATGAACACCGTCAAGGAGACGGCGACGGACATGGCCGACAAGGCCAAGCAGGCCGTCTCCTCCATGGCCGACTCCGCCGGCAAGAAGGCCAACGAGGCCGCCTCCGCCGTCGGCAGCAGCATGAAGAGCTTCGGCGAGAAGATCAAGGAGAACGCCCCCAGCGAGGGCTATCTCGGCCAGGCCTCCAAGTCGGTCGCCAACTCCCTCGAAGAGGGTGGCAAGTACCTGCAGGAACAGGGCCTGACCGGCCTCGCCGAGGACGTCGGCGCCCTCATCAAGCGCAACCCCGTGCCGGCCGTCCTCGTCGCCATCGGCGTCGGCTTCATGATCGGCCGCATGCTGAAGAAGTAGTTTCGCAGCCGCAATGACGCAGACCAGGCCCGTGTCGGGTTGTCGAAAAAATACCAAGTTCCTTGATATGATTTTCGACAGCTCGACTCGGGCCTTTCCTCTCCGCTACCGCGGTTCGGAACCATCGGCCGCGTTTCTCATACGCTCTTGTTCTTCGCTTCATCCTCGTCAGCTTGAAATCCCAACCCGGCTTCGCCGGTTTTCCCTTACGCCCCAGGAGTGCATCCCATGTCGCAAGACCCGGAAGAACTTCAGAAACAGATGGAGCAAACGCGCACCTCCTTGACGGAGAAGCTCGAGAAGCTGGAAGGCAAGGTCTCTGAAACGGTCACGTCCACGACCGAAGCGGTCCAGGACACCACGCAGAGCGTCCAAAGCACGATCACCGGCGCGGTCGACACGGTCAAGGAAACCGTCGACACGGTCAAGGAAACGGTCGCTTCCGTCACCGACAAGGTCCAGGAGACCTTCGCCACGGTCACCGACAAGGTCAACGACACCATGTTGACCTTGTCCGACAAGGTTCAGGAGACCGTGCAGGCCCTAAGCGACACGTTCAACCTGAGCGTGCAGATGGAGCGGCGGCCCTGGGTGGTCCTGGGCGGCGCGACAGCACTGGGCTGCCTTCTCGGCGCGACGTTGGGATCCAGCTCCGAGGCGGCCGCGCCGAGCGTCGTCCACGCGGCCAGCCCGCCGCCTTCGCCGTACCGTGCAGCCGCGGTGCAGCCGCCGGAGCCGGAAGAGCCGGGCGTGCTGGACGGCGCGTTCTCGCAGATCAAGAACCTGGGCATCAGCTACCTGATGGGCATGGTCCGCGACCTGGCCCGCCGCGAGCTGCCGGAAGCCTTGGGGAAGCGGATCGCCGAGCAGGTCGACACGCTGACGTCGAACTTCGGCGGCGAGCCGATCCGTGAGCCGCTGCTGTCGCCGTCCAGCGACAGCAAGGACGAGCAGCGGCCACAGAGCGAAAGCAACCCGCGTTTCCGCTCGATGGCGGGCGCCGGCGCCAAGAACTGAAATTCACCGCGTGCTCCGTTCATCGGAGGTTCGCGTCGCCCGTCTCTTCAGGCAACTGGAGAGGCGGGCTTTTTTCGTGCGCGGGTGGGAACCAATGAAAGCCTGGCGAACGGCCTGCGTCAGCGGGCTGGTGGTATTTGCAGGACTGCCCAATCTATTCCTTGGTCCGCAAACGAAAGAAGGCCCGACGATGTCGGGCCTTCTTTCATGTTGCATCCGCGATCACGACGCAGCGACGCGGTTCGTCTCCGGCTTCACCTCGCTGCCTTTGGGCGAGAGATAGCCGCGCAGGTGCTCGCGCGTTTCGGCGAAGGTCGTGCCGACGGCGTCGGCGCCTTCCGCCAGCAGTTTCTCGCGGACCTGCACCGGGTCGCGCTCCTGGCCCCAGCAGCACGCCACGATCTTGGCCGTCGATCCCAGGGCGCGGATCTGCTTGCAGAGCCGACGGGCGTCCATCAGTCCCTGATACGACCAGGCGACGATCAGCACCACCCCCGGCTTCTCCTTGGCGAGCCGCGCACGCGCCTCCTTGTCGTCCCAGGCGAACGACTCCATCTTCCGCATGCGGCTTCCCATCGACTCCTTGAACAGGTCCAGCACGAGCGCATCCTGGTCCTGACGCCCCCGGAAGCCGAAGATCGCCACAGGATCCGTGTCGGCGGCTTCGTCCTGCTTGGAGAGGCGGTCC
>JAYSSW010000214.1:0-4691 GCA_043720335.1 Planctomycetia bacterium | reverse complement strand
ATCGCATCGCGACCGATTCATGCAGGCAGCGCGTCGCGGCGCTTGGCCTGGATCGCGAGCCATTCCGAACACAGCTGCGCGGGCGACACCTTGAGGCGTTGGGCTTCCTGGCGGATCGCGTCCCATACCTCTTCGGGAACCGACAGCGAAACCTGCTTCTGTTTCGGCACCGACGGGCGCATGCACTGGAGGCTTTGCAGGATGCCGTCGTCGAACACGGCACGAACGCCGCTTGTGAAAACGAGCTGGTCCCATTCGAGGTTTTCGGTCGCTGCGTCCGTTAGATGCTGCGATGCCAGGTAGGCGTCGAAATCCACACGAGTCGTTCCCGCAGCAGGCAAACGGCCCTGCCAACGCAACCCCGCCGGTATCGCGGCGGACTGGTCCCGCAGATAGATTGCGAAGAATGACAGCGCGCTTTCCGCCTCGCCACGTTCCCTGGTGAAGCCGAGTTCGAGGGCGCCGTACTTCCAGATCGACGGATTATTCTGCACGGAAACGTCGTCCGGCTCGCCCAGGATGCCGCGAACCGTCTCCGCGTCCATGCCAAAACGCAGCGGGCCAAGGGTTCCCGTCGCCAGGAACGTCGCCAAGGTTTCCATCACACCACCCCTCGCTTCGCCAAGGCCACGGCCAGGAAAGTTATGTCTTTCGCGGTCAAAAATGAGGCATCGTTGTGGGATTTCAAGCGTTCCGCTGGGGTATTTTTGCCCCGGAGGGGCAACGGGATGTAGCCACGGGTGGAGCGCAGCGCAACCCGTGGTTGCGATGTGAAGCGGGCGATTCGCCCCGGCAGGGGCGACGGAGATTCCGTCGCCCCTGCCGGGGCGAAATCTCGCGTGACGAACGGTTCCACGGGTTGCGCTGCGCTCCACCCGTGGCTACACTCCGCTGCCCCTCCGGGGCAGAGGGCTATGTCGAACTTGAGTACTGGAGTGATTCATTCCTGACCGTGCAAGGTACAACTCGTATCCTACGCCTTCCGCAACTCGATCACCAGCGGCTTGCCGTCGACCTTCACCTCCGCGCGGAACGCCCCGGCGCCGAGCGGCGTGTCGGACCATTGCGTCGTCAGCGTCTCGTTGCCGATGTAGTCGCGGTGCGCGACGGCGGCTGCTGCCAGCTTGGCGTCGCTGGCGTCGAGATGCAGCGCGATACGATCGTCCATCTCCAGCCCGGCTTCCTTGCGCGAGCTTTGCACGTGCCGAATCACCTCGCGGGCCAGACCTTCGGCTTCAAGTTCTGGCGTGATGCGAGCGTCGAGCAGCAGCTGCGTGCCGTGGTCCGCCAGCCCGCCGAAACCCGCGACGACTTTCGGCGTGACCCACACGTCGGCCGGTTCGAGCGTCGCGGGGCCATCGCTGCACATCAGCTCAATTGGCTTGCCCTGTTGAACGGCAGCTGCAACCGCCGCGCTGTCGAGCGCCGCCAACGCGGACTGCACCGCTTTCAAGCGGCTACCCAGCTTCGGGCCGGCGTTCTTCGGATTCAGTTTCACGTCGAAGGCCAACAGGTTGCCCTTGGCCGCGTCGTGCAGCGTGACTTGCTTGAAGTTGAGTTCGTCCTTGATCTGGTCGGCGAAGCGGCCCACCGCGCGGCGCTCGGCGTCGTTCGCTGGCTGGATCGTCAGCTCCGCGAGCGGTTGGCGCACCTTGATCTTGACCGAGTTGCGGGTCGCCCCGCCCAGCGAAACGAGGTTCAGCAACGCGGCCATCTCCTCCGACAGCGAAGCATCGATCAACGTCGTGTCGATGGTCGGATAGTCGCACAGATGGACGCTGGCGGGAACGTCGCTGCCCTGGGCCGATACGACGAGGTTCTGGTACAGCTTCTCCGAAACGAACGGGATCACCGGGGCGCACAGCTTCGCCAGCGTCACGAGAACCGTGTACAGCGTCTGGTACGCGGCCATCTTGTCGCTGCCCTTGTCGCTCTTCCAGAAGCGGCGGCGGTTGCGGCGGACGTACCAGTTGCTCAACTTGTCGTCGATGAACGCTTCCGTCTTCAAGCAGAACGCCTGCACGCTGAACGCCTTGAACGCGTCGTGCGCCGACTGGATCAGCAGCTGGAGATCGGAGAGGATCCAGCGGTCGATGTCGGGGCGATCCTTGACCGGAACCTCGGTGGCCGACGGCTCAAATCCATCGAGGCGCGCGTAGTTGCAAAAGAAGCTGTACGTGTTCCACAGCTTCATGATCATCTTGCTGCGCACCTCCTCAGCCACAGTTGGGCCGAAGTTGATGTTCTGCGCCGGGGCCTGGCGGCAGTACATCCAGCGCATGAGATCCGCGCTCATGGGCGGGCACTTGACGATCTTTCCCTCCTTGTTGGCGATCTCGTAGCCGTCGTTCGCCGCCCCCTCAAACGGGATCGAATTTCCCTTCGACTTGTGCATCTCCTGGCCATTCTCGTCACGAACCAAAGCATGGCCGAGCAGCACCTCGAACGGGGCGCGCTGCTCCATCATCGTGCTCATCGCAAGGATGGCGTAGAACCAGTTGCGGAACTGGCCGGGGAAGCACTCGGTGATGAGCTGGGCCGGGAACCACTCGTCCCAGTAACTGCGGTCGGTGTTGTACTTCATCGTCGAGTACGGCACGATGCCGGCGTCGAGCCAGGGATTGCCCACGTCGGGGATACGGCTCATCAGGTTGCCGTTCTTCGGGTTCCTGATCTTGATGAGGTCGATCCACGGCCGGTGCGGCGAATGCCCTTCGAACTGCTGCCAGCCTTCGACCGCGCGTTCCTTCAGCTCCGCGTAGGAGCCGATCACCTCGAAGTCGCCGGTCTCGTCGTCGACCCAGATCGGCAGGGCGAGGCCCCAGAATCGCTTCTTCGAGATCATCCAGTCGCCCATGTTCTTGAGCCAGTCCAGCTCGCGGGCCTTGCCGTTGACGACCTCCGGCAGAAACGTGACGCTCTCGACCACCTTGGCGATCTCGCCGCGCCACTTCATGTCGATGAACCATTCATCGACAAGGCGGAACAGCAGCTCCGTCTTGCAGCGCCAACAGTGCGGATAGCTGTGCGGATAGCGCTCGACTTCGAGCAGCCGGCCTTTCTGTTTGAGGTTCGCGAGGATCCAGTCCGTGGTGGCAGGATCGGTCGCCGACTTGCCCGCGAGTTCGCCGAAGCCAGGCAGAAACGTGCCGGTGTCGTCCAGCGGGGCGACCGGGACGAGGCCCTGTTCCTTGCCGAGATGGAAGTCCTCCTTACCGCAACCGGGGGCGATGTGGACGATGCCGGTGCCTTCGGTTTCGCCGACCATGTCCCAGGCGACGACGCGATGGAGCTGCTGCGCCGACTGCGCCGGACCCCACTTCAGTTTCTCGACGACGCGGGCGATCTCTTCGGGATAGCCGAACGGCTGTTGCTGCGCCGGCAGTTCGTCGAACGGGCCGTCGTAGGCCCAGCCGACCATGTCTTTGCCTGGCAGTTCGCCGACGATCTCGTAGCCCCCTTTTTCCTTGAAGATCTGCTCCAGGGTCTTGAGCTTGGGGACGCCGTCGAGCCATTCCTTGCGTTTGAACTGCTCTTCGAGGCGCTGCGTGGTGAACGCCCCTTTGGCGAGGTAGTAGATCTCGTCCTTGTGCTTCACCTTGAGGTAGGTCAACGTCGGGTTGACGGCGGCCCCGACGTTGCTCGACAGCGTCCACGGCGTGGTCGTCCAGGCGAGCAGGTTTTCGCCGGGCTTGTCGCGCAGCGGGAACTTGACGAAGACCGAGCGGTGGGCGACCATCTGGTAGCCCTCGTTCATCTCCTGTTGGCTGATGCCGGTGCCGCACCGGCCGCACCACGGCATCGCGTCATATGATTTGTAGACGAGCTTGCGGCCAGCGCACTTCTTGAGGAACGACCAGATCGTGTAGTTGTTCTCGTCGGCCATCGTGAAGTACGACTTGCGCTCGCCGGGCGGCTTGGCCCAGTCGGCGTCGGTGCGGTCCCAGTCCATCCAGTAGCCGAGCCGGATCGACTGCTCGGTCTGCCGCCGGGCGAACTTGTTGACGCGCGCTTTGCATTCGTTGACGAAAAGGTCGATGCTCTTGAACCTGTCGCCAGGGACCAGGTTTTCGATGTCGCGCTTGGTCGCCATCGGAAACTTGCGTTCCTTCAGGTCCTTCTCGACCTCGACCTCGACCCAAAGCCCCTGGCAGTCGAAGCCGTTCTGGTAGCGCAGCTCGTGGCCGGTCATCGCGAAGTAGCGCTGGTAGGCGTCCTTGTAGGTGCGGCCCCAGGCGTGGTGGACGCCCATCGGGTTGTTCGCGGTGATCGGCCCGTCGAGGAACGACCATTTCGGCTTGCCCCGGTTCTTCGCGCGCAGCTTCTCGAACGCCTGGATCTCGTCCCAGAACGCCAGGATCTTGTTCTCTTCCGCCGGGAAATGGACCTGCGTATCGACCTTCTCGAACGGCATGATGGTTCCTTTCAGGGGGGCCGCCGCGACGCTTCGCTTGCGGTTACGCGCTCGCACGGACGAACGATCATCTTATTGCGCCCGGCTTTCGCAACGGATCGCTCCCCTGAGCCCGAAGCGCAAAGCGAGGCAGCCCCGCGCGACGACGCAAAACAAGGGCGTGGCACCTTCCTTCTCCTGAGCCCGAAGCGCGAGCGAGGCAACCCGCGCGAGGACGGAAAAGCAATGGCGAGGCGACTCGCGCAGCGAGAGCATCGCCAGAGCATCGCTGCCTCGC
>JAYSSW010000213.1:0-4692 GCA_043720335.1 Planctomycetia bacterium | reverse complement strand
TCAACCCGCGCCGTCTAACGACGGCGGGCTTGATATCGCATCGTATCACTTACGACAGCGCCGCGATCGGGAACGACCCCAGCACCGAGATCTGCTCGCAGTGCTCGGCAAGCGTGTTGAGCGCCTTCTTCACCTTCGGGTCGTCGACGTGGCCTTCGAAGTCGACGAAGAAGATGTACTCGCTCTTGCCGTTCTTGGCGGGGAACGACTCGATCCAGGTCAGGTTCAGCTTGCTTTGCTTGAACACGTCCAGGGCGGCGACCAGCGAACCCGGATTATGCGGCACCTTGAACATCACCGCAGTCTTGTCGGCACCGGATTTCGGCGATTCCTGGTGGCCGATGACCGCGAAGCGCGTCTCGTTGTGCGGGTAGTCTTCGATTTCGGAATACAGAATGCGCAAGCCGTACTTCACCGCGGCTTGTCGACTCGCCACCGCAGCGGCGCCCGGCTCGTTCTGCGCGAGATGCGCAGCGATCGCCGTGCTCGACACTTCTTTCAAATCCGCGTGCGGCAGGTTCTTGCTCAGCCAGCTGCGGCACTGCGAGAACGCCTGCATCTTGCTGTAGACCCGGCGGATCTGCTCCTGGTCGCAGTTCGCCAGCAGGTTGTGGTGGATCTTCAGCCGAACTTCCGCGCAGATCTTCAGTTGCGGCAGACGCATGAACATGTCGAGCGTGTCGCTGATGCCCCCTTCGGTCGTGTTCTCCAGCGGAACAACGCCGAAATCGACGTGGCTGCGGTTCACCTCTTCAAAAACCGACGCGATGCTGTTGACCCGCATGTACTCGACCGCGTGCCCGAACCGCTCAACGGCGGCGAGATGGCTGTAACTGTACTCCGGGCCGAGATATGCGACTTTCAGAATCTTCTGCAGCGCCCGCGAACCGCTCATGATCTCGCGGTAGATCGCCCGGATCGTTATCTCGTCGAGCGGGCCTTTGTTCGATTGGAGGACATTTTGGATGACCTCCTCTTCCCGGGTCGGGGAAAAGACTTCCGCTCCATGGTCGTTCTTGACGCGCCCTATTTCGCCGGCGAGGGAAGCCCGCTCGTTGACGAGTTTCAGGATCTGCAGGTCCAATTTGTCGATATTGGTCCGCAGAGACTTCATCTGCGCCTGCGCCTTGGCGGTCACGGCCGGTTCGCTGTCTTTGCGCGCCATAAGTCGTTATCTCTTGGTGGGAAGGCAAGTGCGCGGTTGCTCGTCAATCTAGTCACAACCTCAAGCCCCGTCAACCAATTTGCCACTTGAAATGTCGTCTTTGTGCGACGAACCCGCATCGCTTCGCGATTCGCAAAATGTACCTTTGGCCAGTGCGACGGTTTCGGCTGTCATTATGGCATGCGGCTGTCGTTTTTCGGGCAAGCCACCAAACTCCGCACTTTTTGCAAAGAAATACCCGTCAACGCTTTAGACAATCGCGCCGGCGAGCGTCCTGATTGGTACGGCACTTGCATTCACTCTTCCGTCGAATTCGGAAGGCGAAATCCCACGTGTTTCACAACCTTCGACCGGCGCGATTTTTCCGATGCGACAAAACCCGTCAGCTGACGGGTGGATGTCTTCTTTCACTAAGACGTTATCAAGCCCGCCGTCGCTAGACGGCGCGGGTGAAACCCCCAGGAATCGCTTCGCTCATCCTGGGGCTTGCCAAATAAACGAAAAACCAGAAAGGACCAACCAAGATGGCAGAAGATAAAATCATCGGCATCGACCTCGGCACGACCAACTCCGTCGTCGCCGTCATGGAAGGGGGTGAAGTCAAGGTCATCGCCAACCAGGAAGGCAGCCGCATCACCCCCAGCATCGTCGCCTTCACCGACAAGGGCGACCGCCTGGTCGGGGATCTCGCCAAGCGGCAGGCCGTCACCAACTCGCGGCGCACCATCTACTCGATCAAGCGCTTCATGGGCAGGCGCCACTCCGAAGTCGAGTCCGAGGAGAAGATCGTCCCCTACAAGATCGTCGGCAACCCAAGCGAGCTGGTGAAGGTCGACATCGACGGCAAGCAGCACACGCCCCCCGAAATCTCCGCGATGATCCTCCGCAAGTTGAAGGAGGCTGCCGAGGCCTACCTCGGCCACACCGTTCGCAAGGCGGTCATCACCGTGCCGGCGTACTTCAACGACGCCCAGCGCCAGTCGACCATCGACGCTGCCCAGATCGCCGGCTTCGACACCGAATGGGAGATCGAGGGCAAGGACGGCAAGAAGTCGAAGCAACGCATGCGCATCATCAACGAGCCGACCGCAGCCTCCCTCGCCTACGGCCTCGACAAGAAGAAGAACGAGAAGATCGCCGTCTTCGACCTCGGCGGCGGCACCTTCGACATCTCCATCCTCGACGTCGGCGACGGCGTGTTCGAGGTCAAAGCCACCAACGGCGACACCCACCTCGGCGGCGACGACTTCGACCAGGTCCTCATCGACCACCTCGCCGACGACTTCCAGCGCGAGCACAAGATCGACCTGCGCAAGGACCCGATGGCGCTGCAACGGCTCAAGGAGGCGTGCGAGCAGGCCAAGAAGGAGCTGTCGCAGCAGACCAGCGTGAACCTCAACCTGCCGTTCATCGCGTCGAACGAGTCGGGGGTGAAGCATCTCGAGAAGACCATCACCCGCGCCAAGTTCGAGCAGCTCGTCTCCGAGCTGATCGAGCGCTGCAAGAAGCCGGTGCTGTCCGCCCTCAAGGACGCCGGCTACAAGCCCGGCGACATCGACGAAGTCGTGCTGGTCGGCGGCATGACCCGCATGCCGCGCATCCAGCAGTTGGTGAAGGAAGTGTTCGGCAAGGAGGGGCACAAGGGGGTCAACCCCGACGAGGTCGTCGCGATCGGCGCCGCCATCCAAGGCGCCCAGCTCCTGCTCGGCAGCAAATCCGAGGTGCTGCTCCTCGACGTCACCCCGCTGTCGCTCGGCATCGAAACGCTCGGCGGCGTGCTCACCAAGCTCATCGAGCGCAACACCACCATCCCGACCACCAAGAAGGAGACCTTCTCCACCGCCGACGACGGCCAGACGGCGGTCACGGTGCAGGTCTTCCAGGGCGAGCGCCCGATGGCGGCGGACAACCGCATGCTGGGCCGCTTCAACCTCGAAGGCATCCCCGCCGCCGCGCGCGGCACGCCGCAGATCGAAGTCACCTTCGACCTCGACGCCAACGGCATCCTCAACGTGTCGGCCAAGGACAAGTCGTCGGGCAAGGAAGCGAAGATCCGCATCGAAAGCTCAAGCGGCTTGAGCAAGGACGACGTCGAGAAGATGCGCCGCGAGGCCGACACCAACGCCGACTCCGACAAGCACAAGCGCGAGCTGGCCGACGTCCGCAACGAGGCCGACAACACGATCTGGCAGATCGAGAAGATGATGAAGGAGGCGGGCGACAAGCTGGCCGCCAGTGACAAAGCCCCGGTCGCCTCGGCGATCGAGAGCGTTCGCCAGGCCGCAGGCGGCACCGACGTGGCCGCCATCCGCCAAGCGGTCAGCAACCTGCAGGCCGCCGCCCAGGCGATGGCCCAGCACGTCGCCCAGGCAGGCGGCGGCGGCTCGCCCGATGGCCCGCCCCCCAGCGGCCCCAAGGACGACGTGATCGACGCCGAGTTCGAAGTGAAGAAGTAGCCCCGCGAAAAAACGCAGCGAACCTTCGCTGCGTTTTTTCGTGCGCCTGTGTGTCTTCTCGGCTCGAAGCGCCAGCAAGGATCCGTTCGCGTTCCCCTGAGCCCGAAGCGCCAAGCGAGGAAAGCCGCGCGACGACCGCAAGCCGCGCCCTCTCCCGTTCGCCAATGCGCAGCGAGGCGACACGCTGCCGCGCGTCTCTCGCTGCGCGAGTCGCCTCGCCCGCACTGGCATCGGCGCGTGGTTTGCCTCGCTGGCGCTTCGGGCTCAGGCGCGGTCAGCTTGCGACTGCAACACGTTCGCTGCGGTCACTTCTTTCCCAGCAGCAGATCGACGACCCAGCAGCCCCGGACGTGCGGGCCAGCGCCCCGGCAGTGCGCGAGGATGTCGGCGTCGCCGCAGCCCGCTTCCTCCAGCGCGTCGGCGAGGATCGGCAGGCACTCGAAAGCGCGGTCCTCATAGAACGTCATCGCCAGCTTGAACACGGTTCCGTCACGCCAGGTCGTCCAGGCCGAATCGATCGCGACCCGGCGGAACGGCAGCGGCCCGAAAACGCAGCGGAGCAAGTCCGCCTGCGCGTCGTTCTCCGGGCCGGGTCGCCGCAGGAACAATTCTATGGTGTCAGAGCTTTTCCCTTCACGCGCAGCCGCACTCGCGAATGTGCGCGCATTGCTTGCCGCAATCCAGCTATGCTCTGACGCAGCATACTCCGCCGCCCACTCCGCTGCTGCGCCGACACTCCCGACACGGTCGCATGCGTCGATGTGCGCTGCCTGGGCCTCCATGCCCGCTGCAAGCAGTTGTTCGCGGCTCGCAAGCCCTTCCGCGTACAGGTCAGCAATGTCAATCGCCGCGCGGCTCCTTGGATCGTTCAACAGATGCCAGATTCGACGGCAGCATGCGACGGCGAAAAGATGTCCCTTCCAAGGGTATCGCAGTACGATCCGGCGACATGGATGGAGCATCAGAAAGGGATCAGAGTCTGTGAATTTATCGCGGTTTCCGCCTGGCGGCGGGCACGCGGGCTCCGACGGCGGCGCCGCCGCGGCTTTTTCCGGTCCTCGATGCTGCTCG
>JAYSSW010000212.1:0-2164 GCA_043720335.1 Planctomycetia bacterium | reverse complement strand
TCGACCTGGTGCTGCCGACCTCGTCGTCATGGGACCCCGACAACGCCGACGAGAACGACCGCCAGCTGCGCATCCGCGAGAAGATGAAAGCGAAGCTCGAAGCGGGCGAACTCGAAGACCGCATGGTGGAGCTGAACATCGAGCAGAAGGCGATGCCGGTGCAGGTCTTCTCCAGCATGGGCATGGAGAACATGGACGTCGATTTGCAGAACATGTTCGAGAAGCTGATGCCGAAGCAGAACCAGAACCGGCAGATCCCGGTGAAGGACGCCCGCCGCGTTTTGCTGGAGCAGGAAACCGACGCCCTCATCGACCGCCAGACGGTGACCGAGAAAGCGGTCGAGCTGGTCGAGAACCAGGGGATCGTCTTCATCGACGAGATCGACAAGGTGTGCGGCGGAGGCGGCGGGCAGGGGCCGGACGTGTCGCGCCAGGGGGTGCAGCGCGACCTGCTCCCCATCGTCGAGGGGACCACTGTCAACACCAAGCACGGCCCGGTGAGAACCGACCATGTGCTGTTCATCGCGGCCGGTGCGTTCCACACCGCGAGGCCGGCCGACCTGATGCCGGAGCTTCAGGGCCGCTTCCCGATCCGGGTGGAGCTGACCGACCTGAACCGCGACGACTTCCTGCGCATCCTGACGGAGCCGAAGCACGCGCTGACGAAGCAGTACATCGAGCTGCTGGCGACCGAGGGGGTGAAGTTGGAGTTCACGAAGGACGGCGTGGAGGCCTTGGCCGACGTCGCGTTCGACGTGAACCGCACGACGCAGAACATCGGCGCCCGCCGGCTGCACACGATCCTGGAGCGGGTGGTCGAGGAGATCAGCTTTGAAGGCCCCGACCTGGCCGACAAGCACGTCGTCATCGACGCCCCGTACGTCCACGGCAAACTCGCCGCGATTTTGGAGAAGGAAGATCTGGCGAAGTTCATTTTGTGACGCGGGCCATTCGTTTTCATGTTATCAAGCCTGCCGCCGCTAGGCGGCGGGTGATTCGGCGCTACGCGATCTTGCGATCGACGCGCAGATCACCGTAGAAAATGCCAGCGACCTCGGCGCTCTTGAAAAGGGCGACGAGCACCTCGTCCATCTTGCTTCGGACGACGATGCTGAAGACATCCTCCCCGGCGAGGGGGTGCGGCTCATGTTTCAAACCGTGTCCGCGAACGGCCACCATGCGGCCGTCCTTCAGCAACACGGTGAACTCCCTCAAGCCGTCGTCGCGTCCCCAGAAATCCACATTGTCGGCGACGACCTGTGTACGGACCGCTTCTCCGCCCGCTGCCAGCCCAAATGGAATGTGCGCTTCGTCCACATAGTCGCCGACCATCAAACAGCCAGCGACGGCGTTTGTTTCGTTGTTCATGGCCTCACCTCAGGAGAAGCGGCTGCTGCGCAATCATTTCCTCATTGTACCAGAACTGCACCCAGTAGAGTCCGGGCTGCTGGAAGAGGCAGTTGCGGATGCGGAACGTCGCCCCGACAACCTCCAGAGGATCGTTCCCGAACGGGATCGTGCGAGTCCGGGTGCGAAACAGCACCTGCCCGGAATCGGCATGATGGATCTCGATCCGACCCTCGGCCGCCCCGCGACATTCGGTCAACTGGAGGAAAACGCAGATTTCGCGGTACAGCAGAGGAAAGGGCGGCTGTTCCAAAGTCCGCAGCGCACTGATCAAGCCGACGAGCGTCACACGACGCGGGTTGTCCGGGTCGGTCTGCACGTCCGCGCAAACGATGAGGTAGCGGACGGTCGGATGCACCTGGTTCATCGCTGTTTCTCAACTGTCACATTCGCAATTCACTAGTGTCGGTTGATCGTCGCGAATCGCGCTGCCACTGCGCCGGGTCGTCGAAGCCGGAGGGGCCGCCCGCGTCGGCGAAGGCCGCCAGGGCGCTCGCCATCGCGGGGCCGGAAGCTGTGGCGGATTCCAGCGGGGCCAGGATCGTGACCTGCACATGGACGGGGTCGTCGGGCGGCGCGTGGCCCCGCCATTCCAGCACGCCCGCACGGAGAATCGCGGAATAGGTCGGCAGCATGTCGTTCACCTGGTGGAGTTGCTTGACATCCATGATTATTTCGGAAGCGGAAGGTGTCTGTCAAGCATCGCCGCGCTGTGCCGTGCTGTCACGAGATTCCTGCGCCTCCTGCTTCGTCGTCC
>JAYSSW010000211.1:0-2164 GCA_043720335.1 Planctomycetia bacterium | reverse complement strand
CAAGGGGCGGATGGCCGACCTCAAGCGGATCTGCGGGGTCGATGACGAGGATCTCGCCGACATGGTGCGCGTCCTCGGTCCCTCTCCCCGTAACGGGGAGAGGGATGCCCACGTCTCGCCGCAACCGCATGCTGGCTGTCCGGTCACGGCTCTCCCGCGAAACGCCAACGGGTGCGCGAGGGCGCACCCGTTGGCCTCCGTCGTTCTCTTTCATCGTCACTTCGTGTCGGTCTTCACCGCAGCGGCGCCGCGACGCACCGGATCGACGCCTTGCAGCTCCAGCGTGGTCGCTTCCTTCGTCTTCAGATTGACGACCCGGACGCGGTGGTTATTCGTGTCGGCGACGTACAGGTTGTCGCCGGCGACGCTGATGCCGGCCGGCTCGTTGAACATCTTCTCCTTCAGCCAGCCCGGCGGGTCGCCGAGCCAGGTCACGCAGGTGCGGCGTTCGGGGTCGATCAGCTTGATCTTGCTGTTGTAGGTGTCGGCGACGTAGAGCATGCCTTTGTACTGGGCGACGCCGAGGGCGTGCTGCAGGCGGACCTTGGCGCCGACGCCGTCGACGTCGCCGAACTCGAAGAGGCCTTCGCCGACGATGGTCTTGACCTCGCCCTTGCCGTCGAGGGGGACGGAGCGGATGGCGGAGACCTCGGAGTCGGCGACGAAGAGGTTCTTGCCGTCGGTGGCGAGACCGCTGGGCTGGGCGAACATGGATTCGCGGAGGGGGCCGTCGCCGAGGTCCTCGCGGCCGTTGCCCGCGTAGGGGGCGACGCGCTCGGCCTTGGGGTCGAAGGTCCAGATCTGGTGGTGGCCCGCCATGGCGATGTAGACCTTACCCTGGTGCAGCAGCAGGTCCCAGGGGCTGTTGAGGCCGATCTTGAGGGCGGCGCCGGAGCGGCCGCGCGCCTCGCGGTCCTGCTCGCCGATGCCGGCCACGGTCTTCACCGTCATCGCTTTGAGGTCGAGGGCGCGGATATTGTGGTTCTTGCGGTCGGCGACGTAGAGGATCTCGCCGTCGAGCGCCATCCCCTGCGGGTCGCTGAAGCGGGCCTCGGCGAAGGTGCCGTCCTTGTTCCCTTCGACGCCGTCGCCAGCGATGGCGATCTTCTTGCCGTCCAGAGACGTGACGACGACGCGGTTGTTGGTGCTGTCGGCGATGAAGAGCCTCTTGCTCGCCTCGTCGGCCAGCACCTTGCCCGGGAAGAACAGCGACTTCGGCTCAGGTTCCTGGATCAGCTTGAAGTCGATGGAGTCCTCGCGGAGCATCTTTTTCGCCTTGTACTCCTTCACCATTTTTCCAATGTGGTGGTCGAGCACGTCGTACACCCCCTCCCCGGACAGCTTGCCGTAGATGTTGCCTTCGGGGTCGATCAGCATGAGGGTGGGCCAGGAGTTGACACGGTAGCGGCGCCAGATCTTGTGGTCGGCGTCGTTGACGACCGGGTGCTTGACCTGGTAGCGCAGGACCGCCTTCCTGATGCTCTCGGTGTTCTTCTCGTTCTCGAACTTGGGCGAGTGGACGCCGATGACGACGAGGACGCCGGGGTACTTGGCTTCGAGCTTGGCGAGGTCGGGCAGGACGTGGATGCAGTTGATGCAGCAGAGGGTCCAGAAGTCGAGCAGGACGACGCGTCCCTTGAGGTCGGGGAGGTTGAGGGGCTTCTCGGTGTTGAGCCAGGCGACGCCGCCGGTGAGTTCGGGAGCGGGGGACTTCTCCTTGCCCTCCTTGCCGTCCTTCTCGCCGCCTTCGAGGGCGTTCTCCAGGACGTTGAGGTTGGCGGCGCGGGGGACGGAGACGGGGCTGCCTCCGCAGCCGACCACGGTCAGCAGCAGGGCCAGGCAGGCGGGCGCCCAGATCCACGGACTGAGCAGCGCGGGGGCGGTCGCTGAGGCGGTCTTGGCCAACAAGCGAAGCATGCGTTTCTCCTGGCTTCTCGGTGTGACGAACTCCGGCGACGTATCAAAAGGACAGACGAACCTGCCCTTCCATAATATCCGCCCAGCCGTCAAAGGCGAAACGCCAAATCCTTGGATGCGCGCCGAGGCGCGCCGGACGGTGGAAGGGTCGCGGCGCCGCTGGCGCGGGATTCACGCGTCCTTGCCGAGCTTGGTGAGGTAGTGGAGCATGTCGCGGACAGAGACGAGGCTGACGGGCTTGCCGTCG
>JAYSSW010000210.1:0-4703 GCA_043720335.1 Planctomycetia bacterium | reverse complement strand
TGAGATCGGCATGACTCGCCTCCAATAGGGCGAAGGAGTTGTCGGGCGATGTGGACCATAATAGCATTATAGAGCAGATTTCAAGCCGGCGTAATACTCCGCCCAGACTTTGTTCTTGCCATTGGTCTGCGCGCTGGAAGCAAGGCGGATTCCGGCTCCGCTGAGCAGGGTCCAGACGGTGCCGACCGTCCACTGGCTGGACCAGCCCAGGATCCCCGACGTGCCAACAGCAGGAAGCAGCCAATAGGTTCCGAAGATGGGCAGCGCGAACAATGCAGCCCAGGCGATGGCGTAGAAAGTCCCCAATCCGCCAAGGCTGGACCACCATTCGCGCTGCATCGGGGACATTTCGGGTCCTAACAAGATGATCTGCACGCAGACCGCGAGGATCAAGCAACCAAGGAAGGCGGGCGGGGCAAAAGTCGTCCAAATGGCAGTTCGCAGCGGACTATCCGCAGTCCAGTTGTGCAGGTAGAAGACGACCAGGAACAACGAGGAGCCCCCGGTCGCGCCGGCGGAGAACGCGGACCAAATCCATCGCTTCGCCACATGCGCCTTTTCCCGCCACATCGTCCATCGCTTCGCTCGGTCCTTCTTGGTGACAAGCAACGGCAGGAAGGAGAAAATGGTGCCAAGCGACTTGCGTTGCAGGAACATGTAGAGCAGGCCGAATATGAGGGTGACCAGCACGAAGTAGAACAGTGCCCCGTTCCAATAAAAATTGCGGCGCGACACAGAATCTTGCCGGCGAGAAACTGCGGAGTCCGACTCCCCCATTGCTTTCGCGTCACCAGTCTGACCCGTTCCGCAGAAGACTGCGCTGAACCATGTGCAAGCATTCGACCAGAAAAGTTCGCTGCGTGGCATGGACTCATGTCGACGCAGGCCTGAAGCGTCCGACTTCCCCTTAGCTTTCGCGGTGCCAGGCAGCGAATTTGCTGCGGCGATCTCCGCCCTGAGCTTCTTCTCAAATTCAAGGGGAGGCTGGTCGAGGAAACTGAGTGCAATCCATGACAAGCCAAAGGCCGTCAACATCAAAGGCAGCAGAATCCGGCGCCTCACGCGCTTGTTGTAGGCTTCCGGGTCGCGCGTAGTCTTTTCGAGCGTGACATCCGTGAAAAGCTGGTACATCGTTTTCAAAGCGATGTAGAACAACGCAGATGTCAAGGCGATGACCAGCAACTGCACCACGCGGGCCGGCGACAGGCCCCAGGCGTTGGGCAGTCCGAATGTGAGCAACCAGTCGCTGCTTGCTTCAAACACGCGGAAATTTGACGCCAAACAGACGCACTGGGTCAGGTGCGCGCCAAAAAAGAGAACCGAAACGATTCCAAGCAGGAACACCAACTGGTTCGCCAGCAGGTTGCGCACGAAGATGCCGACCAGGCTCCAGCCGTCCGCGGAGTACAGGCCCAGCTTCGGCGACAGGTAGTTGCTGTAGGCGCGGAGATGTCCGATCGGCTCCGGCTCGGCGTCCAGCACGAACCCCGTCGGCTCCACGCCGCGGTCCGCTTTGGCCTGGTCCACGCGGCTGGGGTTGAGCTGCTTCTCCACGTTGACCACGCCGGAGTTCGGCTGGTTGGGCTGGATTTCTCGCTTGATCCACGCGCTCAGCCAGGCGCCAAGGTAGCCGCCGCCGGAGACCGTGGAGAGGTAGTCGACCTTGCGCAGCATCAAGAACTTCGACAACGCCTGAAGCACCCCCAGGCCGAAGGTCGCGCTGCGGATGCCGCCGCCGGAGAACGCCAGTCCCACAAGGTCGTTCTGCATGGCGACCTTGCGCAGTTGCGCTTCCTGCTTGAGGGCGCTGTGCTCGATTTTCCACGCTGTTCTCGCCTCCTCCTCGCGTTCCAGCGTGAACTTTTCTTTCTCCTGCGCGCGCAGATCCGCGATGACCCGCTCCAGTGAATCGCTCTCCTTTTTGGTTAGCTCCTTCGAGGGCATCAGCACCGGATCGCCCTCCCAATTCTTGTGGTTCGCCAGTTCCGGCCCTTGGTTCGCCAAGCGGCGGTTGCGGATCGCCTCCAACTCCTTGCGGAAAACCTCCGGGAAACCCGTCGGTTTGTCGTCGCTCACAACGTGCGGATCGCCTGCGGGCTTCGCGGCCGGCGCCGCTTCGGGCGTTTCGGGCTTCTTGTCGTCGTGCATGGGCATGGTCCTCGCGGCTTCCTGGGGATTCGGGGGCGTTGCGGTTTCGATGGGCACGCGCGGTGTCGGCTCCGCGCTCGAGAGCGGTTTGTCGATCTTCGGTTTCTTCCATTTCTTGCTCATGGCGGACCCCTGTCAGTTGATCAGTTCGCCGGGGGCATCGGCGCCGGGGCGCCGGGGCGAGGCGGGCCGTTCCGCGCGTCGTCGCGGATCACCTGGCTGGCCTTCTCGCTGATCATGTAGATCGGCAGGGCGATGAAGAAGCCGGGGATCTCCGGGAACACCGAAGCGTCGACGATGCGCAGGTTGCTCGTGCCGAACACCTTGAACCGGCTGTCGACGACGGCACTTGCATCACTCGCCACGCCCATCTTGCAGGTGCCGCAGGCGTGGTGGCCCCACGCCTCCTTCATGACGTGGCTGCGGATCTCCTGGGCGGTCTGCGGGACGCGCGTGAACGGACCTTCGGGGCGGGTGTACGAAACGGGATGGGCGACTTCGGGCGCGTGCAGGCCGGCCATCTGCTGGTTCATGCGGCGCACGAACTCGAACGCCTCCTGCATCGCGAGCAGGTCGGGGTTGGTTTGGTCGAACTGGTCGCCGAAGTAGTTGAATTGGATGGTCGGCTTGTCGAGGGGGTTGGTGGTGGCCAGCTCGACGACGCCCGTGCGGTTGCGGGTGTGTCCCTTGAGGATGGCCCAGGTGAAGCGGCGGCGGTTGCGGCGGGCCGGCTCGTTGCGGACGAGGTCGTTGCCGTAGTCGGGGTAGTAGCCGTGGAAGTCGCCGGGGATGCCGAAGACGAAGAGGTCGGGGGGCGCGTCGGCGGCGGCCTGGCGGGACTTCAGGACGATGCCGAGCGTGACGCCGTTGGTGGCGTAGACGCCGTCGCCGTGGTCGCGCCAGCGTTCGTAGCAGGGTCCGGCGGGGGAGGCGAAATCGCAGTCGGGGTTGAGGATGCGGAAGTCCTGGGGGAACTCGGAGACGACGGTGACCTCGTAGCGGTCCTGGAGGTTGCGGCCGACGCCGGCGAGGGGCAGGACGGGGGTGATTCCCCTGGCGCGCAGGTGCTCCGCGGGGCCGACGCCGGACAGCATCAGGAGTTGCGGCGTGTTGAAGGCGCCCGCGCAGAGGATCGCTTCGCGCGCGACGTTGACGGTGCGGAGGCTGCCATCGGGGATCGACGTGTCCTGGCCTGCGCGCGACGCGCGGTAGACGGGGTTGCGGGCGTCGGTGACGCAGTACTCGACCGACGCGACGCGGACGGGGCCTGCCTCGCCGTTGCGGACGAGGTTGAGTTTGGTGACGAACGCGCCTTTCTGGAGGCGCAGCCTGCCGGGGAAGCGGGCGGCCACGTCGAGGAGGCGTTCGCGCGGTCCGTGCCGCCTGCCGTCGCGGATCGCCACGGGGGTGGCGTAGATGCCGGGCAGGTTGCGGCGCAGCAGGTCGGCGGAGTTCGGGTCGTGGGCGTGGAACAGCTCGACGACCAGGTCCTGCACCTCGCGCTGGTTCTGGAACACGTCGAGCAAGTCCTCGAAAACGCTGTCGAGGGCGGCGCGGAACAGGTCGTGGGCGCGCTGCTGGTCGACGCTGAGGGGCACCCCGGCCCGCAGGCCGACACGGGCGAGCTGGTAGGCGGCGAGGGCCGCGCGCAGGTCGAGGACGATGGCGCGGAAACGCGCGACGAGGACGACGCCGGCGACGCGGCCCCGCAGCGTCTCGACGAACTGCAGGAAGCGGCGGCCCGCCTCGGCCAAGCGGTCGAGGTGGTCCCGCTGCCCCTGCTCGTCGGCGACGTGGAGGGCGGCGTGCAGGGCGGACACCAGCAGCAACTTGAGCAGCTGGCGGTCGCGCAGCGCGACGCGCGGGTCGGCGAAGGTCGGGCGCAGCCAGCGCTGCACGTGGAAGCCGTGGCCGCGCGGCTCGTAGTAGCTGCGCATGTGGTCGCTGGACCACGAGGCGTCGCCGGTGATCTCACGGATGCGGTCCCAGTCGGAGTTGTGGGGCAGCATCGTGATCATCGCGTGGTGGCTGGTGCAGCCGCCGACGGCGCTGGCGCGCGGGTAGAGGACGCCCTTGCCCGCGACATGCTTGGAGTCGGCGGGAACGTTGAGGCTCGTGTCGTAGTGCTTGACGTGGAAGTCCCAGCTGAGGTTGCGGTCGATGCTGGCCTGGCCGTGGAAGGCGGGGACTTCAGAATGGGCGCGGGTGACGGGGCCGTGGTCCAGCAGCGGGTCGTGCCCGGCTTCGAGCACGAGGACGGTGAAGCCGGCTTCGGCGAGGTTGGCGGCGAGGGGCGCCCCGCCGGCGCCGGAGCCGACCACGACGAAGTCGAACGTTTCCACGGCGGGAGTCTGCATGGGGCACCTGCGGGAAGATCGAAGGGGAAGAGAGACGTTGAGGAGAACAGAAAAACAACTTCTTGATGAAATCGAAGCCGCTTGCTCCCCTCGCCCCCTTACGGGGAGAGGGGTCGGGGGTGAGGGGCCATCCCACGTCAGGGATCGTTGAAGCATCGAAAGCCCAGGGACAGCCGTTCCTGGGAAGTTTCATACCCA
>JAYSSW010000209.1:0-4705 GCA_043720335.1 Planctomycetia bacterium | reverse complement strand
GAGCGACGACCACGCCTCGGCGGCGGTCAGCTGCTACGGGCCGACCTTCCTCGGCAAGTACGCCAAGACGCCCCACATCGACCGCATCGCCAAGACCGGCATGCGCTTCACGAACGGCCTCGTCACCAACTCGATCTGCACCCCCAGCCGGGCCGCCATCCTCACCGGGCAGTACAGCCACAAGAACGGCGTCTACACCCTCGGCGACTCCCTCGACCCGAATCGGCGCCACATCGCCCATCTGCTGCGCGCGCTCGGCTACCAGACCGCCATGATCGGCAAATGGCACCTCGGCGCCGACCCCGCAGGCTTCGACTACTGGAACATCCTCCCCGGCCAAGGGGTCTACCACAACCCCAAGCTCCGCCTCATGGGGACCAAGCCGAAGGACCTGAAGGAGCACAAGGGAAGCTACTCCGAGGACGTCATCACCGACCTCTCGCTCGACTGGATCAAGAAGCGCGACGCCTCCAAGCCGTTCCTTCTCTTCTGCCATTTCAAAGCCCCGCACCGCCCGTGGGATCCGGCGGAGCGCTTCAAGAACCTGTACAAGAACGACACGATCCCCGAACCGCCGACGCTGCTCGACGACCTCAAGGGACGCGCGAAACAGGTCGCCGGCACCAAGATGACCGTCGGCGAGCACATGGAGCAGCGCGACTTGCAGACGAAGTTCCCGCCCGAACTCAAGGGAGAGGCGCTGCGCAAGTGGGCGTATCAGCACTACATGAAGCGCTACCTCGCCTGCGTCGCCGCCGTCGACGAGAACGTCGGCCGCATCCTCGACTTCCTCGACCAGGAGGGCTTGGCCGAGGACACCATCATCGTCTACACGTCGGACCAGGGCTTCTTCCTCGGCGAACACGGCTTCTTCGACAAGCGACTGATGTACGAGCCGTGCCTGACCACGCCGCTGCTGGTGCGCTGGCCGGGGCACACCAAGCCCGGCAGCGTCAACCACGACATGGTCCTCAACATCGACCACGCCCCCACCTGGCTCGACATCGTCGGCGAAGCGGCCCCCAAGGACATGCACGGCAAGAGCTACAAGTCGATCCTCCAGGGCAAAGCGCCCCCCGACTGGCGCACGTCGATGTACTACCGCTACTGGATGCACCTCGACGGCTCGCACAACGTCCCGGCCTGCTACGGCGTCCGCACCAGCCGCTACACGCTGATCCACTACTATGGCAAGGGATTGAACATGAAGGGGGCGAAAAACATCGACCTCGCCCCTGAATGGGAACTCTTCGACCGCCAGAAGGACCCGCTGCAGCTCCGCAACGTCGTCGCCGACCCCGCCTACACGGAGACGGTGCGCGAGCTGCGCGTCGAACTCGACCGCCTGCGCCGCGAATTGGGCGACGAGAAGTAGTTTTCATCCACGAAGGACACGAAGGGGCACGAAGAAAGACAAAGGAAGTGAAACGCCAAGCCCCAGGATGAGCGAAGCGATTCCTGGGGGTGAGCATGAACCGTTGAAAGGCGCGACCCCCACCAATCGCGTTGCTCATGGTGGGGCTTGGCGATCTCCTCTCTCTGTCTTTCTTCGTGCCCCTTCGTGCCCTTCGTGGATAGAATTCCCCCATGAAAACGATCATCGAAGGCATCCTGGCGGACATCGACGGCGTGCGGCGCGGGCAGGTCGCCCTCGACGGCGGCGTCATCGTCGCGGTCGGCGCGAAGCTGGGCGTGGCCGACCATGTCTTCGGCGACGACTGCCTCGTCTTCGCCGGCATGGGGGACATCCACATCCATGCCCGCGAGGACGTGACCGGGCAGCACTGCTACAAGGAGACGTTCGCGACCGCTGCTGCTGCGGCGCTCAACGGCGGCGTGCTGCACGTCGCCGAGATGCCGAACAACCCCGCCGCCCCGGTCGACGACGCCAGCTACGCCGCCAAGGAATCACTGCTGCTGGGCCAGCGGCTGCCCGTGACGTTCACGCTGTATGCCGGCATCGGGCCGGGAACCTCGCCCTTGGCTCGCCGCGTGCCGTACAAGGCGTACATGGGGCCGAGCGTCGGCGACCTGTTCTTCACGTCGCTCGAACAACTCGACACGACGCTGTCGGCGTACACCGGGCAGGCGGTCAGCTTCCACTGCGAAGATCCGACTTTGCTGGAGAAGCACAAGGACGCGCCGACCCACGAGGCGCGTCGGCCCGCCGAGTGCGAGCTGAGCGCGACCCGCTTCGCGCTGGCGATGATCCGCAAGCACCGACTCATCGGGAAGCTGTGCCACTACTCGGTCGGCGAGGGGCTGCCGCTGATCCGGGCGGCGAAGGCGGAGGGGCTGCCGGTGTCGGCCGAGGTGACGCCGCAGCACGTCTTCTTCGACACGGCCCAGATCACGCCGGCGAACCGCCCCTGGCTGCAGATGAACCCGCCGATCCGCACCCCCGCCGACCGAATTGCCATGTTGGAGGCGCTGCGCGACGGCACCGCCGACTACCTCGCCACCGACCACGCGCCGCACACGGTCGCCGAAAAGGAGAAGGGGCACTCCGGCATGCCGCAGCTCGACACCTACGGCCCGTTCGTCACCTGGCTGCTCGTCGAGCACGGCTTCACGCCCCAGCGCATCGCGGCCCTCTGCTCCGCGAACCCCGGCGCGTTCGTCGCCCCGTACCAGCCGGAGCCGCGCGGCCGCCTGCTGCCCGGCCACGTCGGCTCGCTCACCGTGCTGAACCTGCGCAAGCCGACCACCGTCACCCGCGACCTGCTGAGGACGAAATGCGGCTGGAGCCCGTTCGAGGGCGTCACGTTTCCCGGCAGCGTGGAAGCGGTCTTCGTGCGCGGCGTGAGGTGGGGGCGCTGAGCCACCACGCGATGCTCCGCGTTTCGCTGAGCCCGAAGCGCCAAGCGAGGCAGTCCCGCGCGACGATGCAAAGCGCAGCGTCTCCCGTTCGACGATGCGCAGCGAGTCGCGCCGCTGCCCACTCTCGCTGCGCGAGTCGCCGGGCCATGCCGTCCATCGTCGCATGTGCTTCCTCGCTCGCGCTTCGGGCTCAGGTGCTTTTCCCGGACGGGTCCGCGTTTCGCTGAGCCCGAAGCGCCAGTGAGGCAGCACATGCGACGATGCGACTTGGCGTGCCGTGTCGGGGCTGCCGACGCGCAGCGAGGAACGCGTGGCTCTCGCTGCGCGAGTCGCCGGGCAAAGACTTCCATCGTCGCGCGTGCTGCCTCGCTCGCGCTTCGGGCTCAGAATTCGATCACGCCAGGATCGAGCGGACGACGTTGCCGGCGACATCGGTGAGGCGGAAGTCGCGGCCGTTGAAGCGGTAGGTGAGGCGGGTGTGGTCGAGGCCCATCAACTGCAAAATCGTGGCGTGCAGGTCGTTGACGTGGACGCGGTCGTGGACGGCGCGGTAGCCGAAGTCGTCGGTGCGGCCGTGGTGGGCGCCGCCTTTGACGCCGCCGCCGGCGAGCCAGAGGGTGTTGGCGTGCGGGTTGTGGTCGCGGCCCCGCGAGCCTTGCGAGTCGGAGGTGCGGCCGAACTCGCCACCCCAGACGACGAGCGTGGTGTCGAGCAGGCCGCGCGCCTTCAGGTCGGCGAGCAGCGCCGCGGCGGGCTGGTCGGTCGCCAGGCCGCAGCTGCGGTGGTTGATCTCGATGTTGTCGTGCCCGTCCCACGGCACGTCGGCGACGCTGCCGTCCCCGCCGACGCCGCGCCCGGCGAAGATCTGCACGAAGCGGACGCCGCGTTCCACCAGTCGTCGGGCGATGAGGCACTGGCGGGCGAAGGCGGCGCAGTGCGGGGTGTCGACGCCGTACTGCCGCCGGGTGATCTCGGTTTCCTGCGTGACGTCGATCGCTTCGGGGGCGGCGGTCTGCATACGGTAGGCTAGTTCAAACGACTGGATGCGGGCGTCGAGGTCGGCTTCGAGGGGGCGCTGCCGTTGGTGCTCCTCGTTGGCCTGGCGGAGCAGGTCGAGCTGAGCGCGCTGCTGGCGCTCGGCCATCCCCTGGGCGCGGGCGAGGTTGGCGATGCGTTCGCGCTGGCGTGCGTCGAGGAGGAGGGGCTGGTGGTTCTTGGGGAGGAAGCCGGGGGACCAGATGCCGTCCTCGCCGCGGGGGCGGGTTTCGTGCATGACGACGAAGGAGGGGAGGTCCTGGTTCATGGAGCCGAGGCCGTAGCTGAGCCACGAGCCGAGGCTGGGATAGCCGGGCCGCGACTGGCCGCACATGACTTCCATCGAGGCGGGGGCGTGGTTGTTGCCGAGGGTGTAGCAGGAGTGGATGAAGGCCATGTCGTCGACGTGGCGGGACAGGTGCGGGAAGAGGTCGGAGGCCCAGGTGCCGGACTGGCCGTGCTGGCGCCAGACGAACGGCGAGCGCAGGCAGCGTCCGCTGGTGCTGAAGAAGCCGGTGCTGGGGTCGGCGCCGGCGAGGGTCTGGCCGTCGCGGCGTTGAAGTTCGGGCTTATAGTCCCAGGTGTCGACCTGCGAGGGGCCGCCCGTCATGAACAGCCAGATGACGGAGCGGGCACGCGCGGGGAAGTGGACGACGCGCGGCCCGCCGCCGCGCGCCTGCTCCTGGTGCAGCAGCGACGCCAGGGCCAGCGAGCCGAAGCCAAGCCCGGCGTCTTTAAGGAATCGCCGGCGGGTGGAGGGGGGGTGCAGCATGGGAGGGAACCTCGTTCACGGAGATCGTGTGCGGTGGAAGAAGCGCCCCACGTCGAAAGCCCAGGGACAGCCGTCCCT
>JAYSSW010000208.1:0-4712 GCA_043720335.1 Planctomycetia bacterium | reverse complement strand
CCACGTGTCGCTGGCCGTGTTCTTCCTCTTTGCCACGGTCAAGATCCTCGAAATGCGGAAGTGGAAATAACGAGGTTTCGTCGTCATGGCCTCCGCCTCCCTCCCGACCGGCATCGATCAGCACCACCGCCTCCGCGCGGCCGTCAAGCGCCTCGGCTTCGGCTTCGCCTGGGGCGCCGGCATGCTCGTGCTGCTCGCCCTCTGGCTGAACGCCAAGTACTCGCCGGAGCTGTCGCGGCTCATTCCGATCCTCGTCGCTGCCGCAGCCTTGTTCTCGGCGGGCCTCGCGATCCGCTTCCTCGCGCTGGCGGGCAAGTCGGACGAGTCGGCACTGAAAGCCATGCTTCACCAGGGCAAGCTCGCCCTGCTCGGCGGCGGCTTCCTCCTCGTCGTCCTCGCCATGCCGCTCGGCTTCACGAGGACCGGCTCGCTGCAAGGGGCCGGGACGTTCCTCGACAACTTCGGCGAGGCGGTCGGCTTGGTCCTGTTCGGCCTGCTCGCGATGGGTGCCGGTGCCGCCCCTGCGTCTACAAACAGTGACGAACACCCGCTGATCGACGCCCTCGGCAGGCAGCTCGCGCTGGTCCGCGTCGCCTTGATCTTCAGCACAGTCATCTTCCTGGGCACCTTGCTCTACCTGGCGTTCTTTCAACGCGTCGGGTCGGAATGGTACCCCGAACTCGCAGCCCTGCTGGCGCTCAGCGGCCTCTCCGTAAACTGCATCCTCTGGTTCACGCTGACGGACGAGATCGATCCGTCGAAGCTGCGCATCTTCCTGCTCATGTTCGGCGGCGGGACCGGCCTAATCCTCTTCCTCGTCGTCACCGTGCGGGCCTGGTACTGGCGCGACCAGCTCTTCCTCGGCGGCATGAGCGCCTGGCAGGGGGAGAACGCCTGGAAGCTGTGGCTGTGCATCTACGTGCAGATGGTCGCCCTCATGCTGATCTTCGGCAGCCTGCGCGCCGCGCGCGGCGACGTCCGCAACAACGTGGTCATCCGCCGCGTCCTGTTCGGCTACGACGCCGCTCTCTCCACGCTGCTGCTCCTTGAGATCCTCATCGTCCTCAACATCCTGTCCTACTCGCTCGTCCCGTACAACTTCGACTGGACCAAGGGGCGCGGCCTGCACGCGCTCAGCCCCAGCACCAAGAACCTGCTGGCCAGCCTGAGGCAGCCGACCAGCGCGTTCGTGCTGCTGCCGCAGACGCACCCCGGCTACCGCGACCTCAAGAACCTGCTCGACAACTGCCAGGGGGCCTCGGGCAAGCTGAAGGTCGAGTACATCAACCCCGACAAGGACCTGCTGAAGTACAACAGCATCGCGCGCTTCTTCCCGGCCGTGCTCCCCAGCGGCAAGGCGGTCCGCGCCGAGGGGGCGGGGGGCCGCGGTTTGCTGCTCGTCTACGGCGAGATGCCGACCGACGAGAAGCAGAAGGTGCCGCACTCGTTCATCAGCGAGCGCAAGATCATCGGCGAGGAAGGCGACCCCGACCCGCGCCGCAGCGCCCAGCGGAAGATCCTCTTCAAGGGCGAAGTCGAGCTGTACCGCGAGCTGAGCTTCCTGGCTCGCGACCAGAAGAAGCAGAAGGTCTACTTCCTCCAGGACGACGACGAGTTGGACATCGCCAACATGCGCCGCGAGGGCCGGCGCGACTACCGCATCGAGCTGTCGAGGCTTGGGGCGGGGATGCTCGTCGACAAGCTGAAGAAGGAGAACTACGACGTCAACGGCCTCAGCTTCGAGGAGCTGCTGCCCAACGTCAAGCGCGAGAACACCGTCTTCGCCAAGACGACCGACAAGAAGAAGGACGTCCCCGAGGACGCCTACGCGATCATCATCGCCGGCGCGTCGAAGCATCTCTCGCAGGACGCGCTCGACGCCCTCGACCGCTTCATGCAGCGCGGCGGGCGGATGCTCGTCCTCGCCGACAACGTGGTCGACCGCAAGCTGACGGGGCTGGTCGTCACCGGCCTGGAGACGATGCTCCGCAAGTACGGCGTCGATCTCACCAGCGAGTTCGTGATGGTCCCGCCGACCCGCGCGGGCAACTCGCCCTTCGACCTGCTCGCCATCGCCTCCGACTCCGACAACCTGCTCGCCAAGCAGTTCGCCAACGAGGCGGTGCAGTTCAGCTCGCCGCCCCGCGTGGTCAAGGCGGTCGAGAACCCGGTCGGCTACAAGGTCGAGACGATCCTGATCGCGGTCAACGAGATGAAGCTGCCGTTCCTCATCGAGAAGGCCGTCACCGCCCTGCAGGACCCGCTGGCGCACTTCCAGGAGCTGGACCGCCAGAAGACGCTGATGGCGAAGCTGACCCGCGAGTTCCCCTCGGTCGCCGTCGCCGTCACCGACGCGCAGACCGACCGGCCGCGCATGGTCGTCATCGGCGACGCCGAGTTCGTCGACAACCAGGAGCTGGTCCGCGAGACCACGCACTTCGCCCTGGCGATCAGCGCCCTGGAATGGCTGGGCGGCCGCGACACGGCGGTGGGCGTCGGCCCGCGCCCCAAGGAGACGACGACCTACTCGGTCAGCCCCACCGCGCCGCTCAACACGATGGTCTTCCTCCCGTTCTGGCTGATGCTGCTCACCGTGCTCTGCCTCGGCGTCGGCATCTGGATCACCCGCCGCCGTTGATCTTCCTCCAAGAAAGCCGATCCCTCGCCGAGGGCTGAACGCCATGAACTTCCGCCACACCTACCTGTTCTTCGCCTCGATGCTCGGCGTCCTCTGGCTGTTCGGCCTGATCGTCTCCTACAAGAAGACCGTCGTCGACGAGGCGTTCCTTGTCCCGTCGCTGAACCTGCCCGACACGAAGATCACCGAGCTCGTCTTCCAGCGCACGGACGAGAAGGGGAAGCCGCTCCCCGACCTCGTCTTCAAGCAGGCCGACGACGCCTGGACGCTCCACGAGGACGGACAGAAGGTCCGCGTCGAGGGCTTCCGCCTCAACGGCTTCGTCAACAGCGTCAAGGAGGCGCGCCGCAACGACGAGGCCGACGTTTCCGGCAGCCTGGCGCACTACGGGCTGTCGCCGCCGAAGCTCGTCGTCGTGCTCAAGGGGAAGCAGCGCGACCTCGACAAGGAGTGGAAGTTCAACCTCGGCAAGGAGAGCGCCGACAAGACGCTCGTCTACGCCAACTCTTCCGACCGCTCCGACAAGCCGCTGGCCGTGTCGAAGCAGCAGGTCGAGGGGCTGCTGTTCAAGGACACCAGCGAGCTGCGGGCGCGCCGCCTGTTCGACTTCACCGACAGCCAGGTTGTCGAGCTGCTCGTCTCCAAGGGGGCGCAGAAGCTGCACCTCAAGCGCAACGACAGCAACCTCTGGGTCTTCGAGTCCCCCGCGCTCGGCTTCGCCGGCTTCGACGGCGGCGACGACGACAAAAAGCAGGACAAGCTCGAAGCGCCGAAGGAGACCGGAGCCAACAGCGTCAAGGCGCTGCTCAAGGCCGCTGCCGGCATGGTCGTCGCCGAGGAGAACGACTTCGTCTCGCTCGGAACGCCCCTTGCCCGCTACGGCGTCGAGGACGGGAACAAGGACGCCCTCCGCATCGAGATCGGCATCCCCGGCGCCAAGAACAAGAAGGAAATCACGAAGGAAGTCCTCATCGTCGGCAAGCGCGTGCCGAACAAGGACCAGTACTACGCCCGCCTGTCGTCCGACGACGGCGTGATGCAGGTCAGCACGAAGCTCATCGACCCGATCCTCAAGGCGCTCGACGATCCGGGCCGGATCCGCAGCATGGACGTGGCCGCCTTCGACGCCAAGGAGGTCGACGCCATCGTGCTGAAGCACGGCAAGGACGAGATCAAGCTGCTCCGCTCCGAGGTGAAGATCGACTGGCAGATCTACGCCGGCGCCGAGAAGCCGCGCAAGGCGAGCGAGAAGCAGATCGCGGCCCTGCTCGACCTGGCATTGGGCAAGAAGGCGATCCTTGAGTTCCACGACGTGAAGGAAGCCGACCTGAAGGCGAAGGAGGCCGAGTGGGGCCTGGCGCCGCCCGTCTCCGAAATCTCGATCTACGTCAAGGCGATCGAGAAGGAGAAGGAAGCCAAGGACGACAAGGACGGCAAGGACAAAGCCAAGGACGACAAGAAGGACAAGGACAAGAAAGATCCGGCGCCGACGCTCAAGAAGGACGCCAAGGCGGTCGTGTCGCTGGCGCTGGGCAAAATCGACAAGGACGCCGTCCCGACGCGGCGCACGCTGCTCGACGGCTCCGTCACCCGCTTCCGCATGGCGAAGGCGCTCGCCGAACTGCTGTCCCCGCCGGAGGGGATCACGCTGTCGCTGCTCGACCCGGCGGTCCCCGGCGCGACGCTTGAGGAAATCACCTCGTTCACCCTGACGCGCGGCGCCGAGAAGATCGAAGCCGAGCGCGTCATGGGCGACCGCTCCGTGGGCTGGAAGATCAAGAATCCCCAGGATCCGACCGGCTACTCGCTCGCCGAGACCGGCAAGACGATGAGCTTCCTCAACGCCATCGCGACGATGCAGGCGAAGAAATGGCTCGAAAAGCTCGACGCCCGCTCCGAGCTCGCCAAGATGGGGCTTGCGACCCCCGACATCACCATCGCGCTGACGATGAAGAAGGAACGCGTCCCGCCCGCCGCGGTCGCCAGCGCCCTGGCGCAGCTCGGCGGCGCTTCCACCGGCCTGGTCGGGGCGGCGGCGTTCGTCGCCAACAAGCACGCCGACGCCGGCGAAACG
>JAYSSW010000207.1:0-4714 GCA_043720335.1 Planctomycetia bacterium | reverse complement strand
CCGAGGTCAAGCGGACCCGGCGCGGCGCCCACCGCTCGACGGCCCGCGAACTTGCCGACCACGCCGAATCACCTTGAAAGGGGTAGGCGATGGCCCCCCGCTCGCCTTGTCGCCCCATTCAAGCGGGCGCTAAACACGGAGCTGATTCCCCCGTCCAGCGCTTGACCCAAGCTGCTTCCGCCCTTACAAATACGGATTCTCCCAGCCCGCCAGTCCGCAGGGGGTCTTCGCGAAGCGCATGAGCAACAACTTCCAACTCAAGGTCTTCAGCGGCCGGGCCAACGTCCCCCTGGCGGAGAAGATCGCGCAGCGCCTCGGCGATCCGCTGGGGCGCATCACGCTGCAGAACTTCCCCGACGGCGAATTTTTGGCCCGCATCGACGAGAACGTGCGCGGGCGGGATGTTTTCGTGGTGCAGCCGACCTGCCACCCGGTCAACGAAAACATCATGGAGCTGCTCATCATCCTCGACAGCCTGAAGCGGGCCAGCGCCGCCCGCGTGACGGCGGTGCTGCCCTACTACGGCTACGCCCGGCAGGACCGCAAGGACGTGGGCCGCGTGCCGATCACGGCGAAGCTGGTCGCGAACCTGCTGGAGACGGCCGGGGCCCAGCGCGTGTTGGCGCTCGACCTGCACGCGGCGCAGATCCAGGGCTTCTTCGACATCCCGCTCGACCACCTGCACGCGGGCCCGGTCATCATCAAGCACGTCCGCAGCCTGAACATTCCGCCCGGCGAACTCGTCGTCCTCAGCCCCGATGAAGGGAGCGTGAAGCGTGCCCTGCGCTACCAGAAGAAGCTGGGTGCCTCGATCGCCATCGTCGACAAGCGGCGCATCAGCGCCAACGAGACGAAGCAGGTCAACGTCATCGGCGACTCGCTCCAGGGCAAGGTCGCCATCATCTTCGACGACATGATCTCGACCGCAGGCAGCGTCGTCGGGGCGGCCAAGGTCGCGCACGACCAGGGGGCGACGGCGGTCTACGCCTGCGCCACCCACGGCATCCTGTGCGGCGACGCCATCGCCAAGCTCGCCGGCTCGACGATCAAGGAAGTCATCATCACCGACAGCATCCCGCTCACGCCGGACAAGCAGATCCCGAAGATCCGGGTCCTCAGCCTCGACGAGCTGATCGCCGACGCCATCAAGCGCATCCACTTCGACGAGTCGGTCAGCAGCCTCTTCGAGTAGCCGTTGCGTTTTCAAGCTTGCGCGCGTTCACGCTTGCGGCGCTGCAAGGTGCTGAAGCATCGCGGTTTTTGCACCAAAGGTGCTGCATAACACAGCCCAGGGTCGCGCAGCGCACCCTGGGAACGCGAACACCCGCATGGATTTCTACGCCAACGGCGTTGCATAGATCATTGATCCAGCCTCGATGCAGCCCCTTTGGGGCAGGAGCCGAAAAGAACGCGGTTTCCCAGGGTGCGCTGCGCGACCCTGGGCTTTGTTATGCAGCACCTTTGGTGCAAATGCGACTCGACTTTCGTTGACAGCGGATCGATTTTTCACGTTGATCTTCGCCGCAACCGACCGTGATTCGGCGCGGCGGATCGGGTACAATCCTTCCACCTCACCAGGTGAAAGGAGCCTGCCATGCCCGATTTGAAGGACGGCGAGACGACCGAGATGCAGGGGTCCGGCTCGAAGCCGTACCAGCTCAAGAACATCGGCGGCGTCTATTCCTGCTCCTGCCCCGCCTGGCGCAACCAGTCAGTCGCCATCGAGAAGCGGACCTGCAAGCACCTGCGCAAGCTGCGAGGCGACGCGGCGGAGGAGACGCGCGTCGGCGCCGCGCTGCCTCAGAAGCCCGCGAAGCAAGCCGGCTCGGCATCGACCGCCCCGCCGCTGTTGCTCGCGGAAAGCTGGGATCTCGAAGTCGATCCCGCTGGCTGGTGGATGAGCGAGAAGCTCGACGGCGTCCGCGCATACTGGGACGGCAGGCAGTTCCTCTCGCGGCTCGGCAACCTCTACCACGCCCCCGACTGGTTCATCCAAGGCCTCCCCAGCGTCCCTCTCGACGGCGAGCTGTGGCTGGGCCGCAAGAAGTTCCAGCGCGCCGTCAGCATCGTCCGCCGCCAGGACAAGACCGATCTCTGGAAGGAAATCACGTTCGTCGTCTTCGATGCGCCGAACGTCGAGCAGGGCTTCGAGGACCGCCTGCAATTCGTCCGCGAGCGGTTGGCCGACGCTGCCGTGGCGCACGCGAAGCCGCACGAGCATCTGCGCTGCGAGAGCATCGACCATCTCAAGACGGAGCTGGCCAAATTGGAAGCACTCGGCGGCGAAGGGCTGATGCTGCGCAAGCCCGGCTCGAAGTACGAGCAGGGCCGTTCTTCGACATTGCTGAAAGTGAAGTCCTTCTTCGATGGCGAAGCGAAGGTCATCAAGCATCAAGAAGGAGCTGGCAGGCACAAGGGCAGGCTCGGCGCTCTCGTCGTCGAACTCCCCGATGGCACCGTCTTCAACGTCGGCACCGGCTTCTCCGACGCCGAGCGCCAGGCTCCGCCCCCGGTCGGCAGCGTCATCACCTTCCGCTACCAGGAACTGTCGGAAGGCGGCGTGCCGCGCTTCCCGTCGTACGTCGGCGTCCGCGACGTGCCGCTGTCGCAGGTCGAGCCGCCGAAGAAACGCAAGCGGGGATGATCCGATCTGTTGACCGCACGATTCGCGCAGGGTAATTTGCGAATGACCCCAACTTAATCCATCCATAGGAGGTTGGATCCGCCATGCCGCTCGCATACGAGGAGCTGATCGACTTTCTCGCGGCGGGCACCACGCCGCAAAGCCTGATCGCGTTCAAGCCGTCCGCAACGACTCGGAACCGCGTCGAGGAGCTGGTTCGGCGCCAGAAATTGCAGCAGTCGACGCCGACCGAAAACAGCGAACTCAACCACTACCTCGAACTGGAACACCTCATGCGCCTGGCTAAAGCCCGCGCGCGCCTACACGCGCCACAGGCTTGATCGTCCATGTCCACCACCCATATCGCCGCTGAACTGCGAAGGCTGGTGCAGGATCGCGCGGACTTTCTCTGCGAATACTGCTTGATCGCCGACGAAGACACCTTCCTGGGCTGCCAGGTCGATCACATCATCAGCGAGAAGCACGGCGGTCCGACGATTGCGGAGAATCTCGCGCACGCCTGTCTTTGTTGCAATGTCGCCAAGGGGAGCGACATCGCATCGATGGATTGGTCAACCACGCAAATTGTTCGCCTGTTCCATCCTCGCAATGATCCGTGGGCGGACCACTTCCGACTGGATGGTTGCCGAATCGAAGGAATCACGTCGATCGGCGTTGTCACCGCGAACCTGCTTGGCTTCAACACGGAAGATCGCCTGGAGGAGCGCGCGGCTCTTCTCGAAAGAGGCCTTTATCCGAGTGCAGCCGCACGGAAGAGGATGCAACTGGGCTAGCTTGCGATTTCCGGCTCTGCTATGAAATTGCTGGATCGCAACGGTTGCGCACGGAGGCTGACATGAACATCCGCTGGTATTTGGCTCTGATGCTTGCTTTCGTCTCGGCGGACAGCGCCCGCGCTCAGGCGCCTTGGCAGTTCCGCTGGGAGAAGGGGCAGTCGCTCGTCTACCGCGTCAAGCACGTCACCAACGTCTCCGAAATCGTCGAAGGCGCCAAGGTCGAGTCGGCGTCGAACCTGTCGCTCGTCAAGCGCTGGACCGTCGCCGAGGTCGATCAGCAAGGCGTCGCTACGCTGCATCTCACGATCCTCGCCATGCGCAACGAGCAGAAGCGGCCCAACGGCGAGACGCTGATCTATGACTCCGTCAACCTCGACAAGAGCACGCCGGAGCTGCGCGAGTCGATGTCGAAGTTCATCAACAAGACGCTGGTTACGCTGCGGGTGACTTCTGCGGGCATGGTGCTGGACGCCAAGGGCAGCTCACTGGCGAAGTACGAGGCCGAGCCGCCGTTCGCGCTGGTGCTGCCAAACGCTGCGTTGAAGGAGGGGCAGAGCTGGGTGCGCCCCTACGCGATCACGCTGGAGCCGCCGCTCGGCGCGGGTGAGAAGCACCAGGCCGAGCAGAAGTACGTCTGCACGAAGCTCGACCAGGGAATCGCGACCGTCACGCTGGCGACCGTGTTGAAAACTACGCCAGAGAATCTGCATGAGCGCCTGCCGCTTCTGCAGAAGGAAGCGACCGGCACGATGACGTTCGACGTGGCGTCGGGCCGAGTCACCGCGATGCGGCTCAACATCGACCGCAGCCTCGAAAACCACTTGGGCAAAGGCAGCAGCTACCGCTTCCAGAGCGAGTATTCCGAAGACCTGGAAGTCGCGCCGCGGTGACCGCAGGCGACGCGAAGCCCCCCGGCTTGCCGGGGGGGATGCGCGACCCACGCCGGTACGATGATTCTTAATCGTGCGTCACACCGCACCCCGGCAAGCCGGGGGATAGATGGACGGCCACGCTAGGTCGACTGCATTGGCCTGCCGAATTGTCTGTAATAAACGCGGTGTGTTTGAAATCGTAATGCTGGCACATTCAATTACAATAATTTTTCTATTAATGTCTGCAAGGAAGCGGCGTCTTCACAGGATTCAGCTCAATCGTAGTTCTACTGTGCGTGATTGATAACTCGTTTCTGGATAACGGGTCATGGTCGACTAGCAAGCCTATTGGCCAGGCGTTCAGATGCTCGGTTTTCCCTCGAATCGAAAACGTCGAAAAACCACGGTTGGAAAGAACGGAA
>JAYSSW010000206.1:0-4715 GCA_043720335.1 Planctomycetia bacterium | reverse complement strand
TCGCTTCGTCGAGGCCGATGACGAGGAGCGTGTACATCCACAGGTTGACGTGCTCCTTCGAGAAGCCGAAGAAGGGGAGCTTGGGCCTGCCGGTCCAGACGACGACGGGCTGCCCCTTGGCGAGTTCCTCGTGCAGGTTCTTGAAGGCCTTGCCGAGCGACGTGCTTTCGGTGACGTGCGTTTTGAGGGCTAAACGGTCGAAGAATCCCTGGAACCAAACGGGTCCGGTGGCGTAGCTCCTGTAGCGTCCGGGGATGGAGACGCCGCTGCCGGAGCCCCATTTGATGACGGAGGGGCAGAACGAGTAGCCTGCGCCGATGCCGCCGGCGAGGCCGAAGCACATCGCCTCGGTGAAGGGCTGGCCGGTGGCGGGGTTGGCGACCTGGGCGTAGTCGAGGAGGTGCTTGAGCGCGGCCGAGTCGGACAGCCGGCCGCCGAACTGCTGGTAGTTTTCGAGGATCATGGCTGCATCCGGGAAAAGCAACACCCCGGTTCCAGGGGAACCGGGGCGTCGGACTCAGTGGTCACAGTCGATCAGTCGCGACGGCGGCGCGGGCGGTCGTCGTCGTCGTCTGCGGGGCGGCGCTTGCGGGGGCGTTCCTCCTCGTCGTCGTCCCTGGATCGGGCCTGCGACTTGGAAGCCGACTTGCCATCGCCCTTGTTTTTGCGGGCCTTGAAGTACAGGACGAGGATCACGGCGAGGATGGCTGCGGCGGCGCCGAGCAAGGCGAGGCCGAGCATCGGGCGGTAGAAGATCCAGGCGATGCCGATCGTGATCAGCGTGAAGGGGATGGCCACCATGACGGCGATGAAGCCGAGCACGAAGCCGACCAGCGAGCTGATGAACGGCAGGAAGTCGGTGAGGATGGCGATCGGCTTGAGGACCAGGTAGAACCCGATGGCCATCATGAGGAAGCCGATGAGCCGCAGGATCCAGGTGATGGTCGCGTTGGCCGCCAGCCGCTCCTGGACCATTTCCTTGGCGCTGCGGGTGCCCATCGACAACGTCTGGATGGTGTCGGTCGAGGTCTTCGGCTGGAACGCGGTGAACGACTCGCCGGTCTGCTGGGCGATGACGCTGACATCGGTGGCGTTGACGACGTTGAAGTTGACGCGCAGGTCGCCGAGAGCGGGTTTCTGGCCCTCGCCCTTGGCCGCCTTGTAGAGGCCGCCGCCGTCGAGGACGAACTGGCTGCGCAGTTCGCCGGGCAGCTTGTCGTACGCTTCCTGGTTGACGGCGAGGGGGGCGTTGCCACTGATCTGCTGGACAAGTTTTTCCGAGAGCGTGTAGGCGCCGAGCTTGACCTGCTTGGCGAGGAAGCTGGCGGTTTTGAACTGGTCGGGCCAGGGAGGATTGACACGGGGCTTCCTTCCACCCGTATCGTTGTCGCCGAACTCCTCGTCAGGGTCGGCCGCTCCGCCGCCAAGGTTCTTGTTCCATTTGAAGGTGCTGCTGTCGATGGGGCTGGGCGACCAGACGCGGTCGTAGGTGTAGACGGTCTTGGTCGTTTCCTTGCCTCCGAACGCCGCCTTCTTCTTCTCGGACTTGGATTTCTCGACCCATTGGAACATCTCGACGGTTCGCGCCAGACGGATGGCGGTGGCCTCGACGCCGAAGGTCTCGTCCTTGACCGGGTCGGTCGGGACGGCCTTGCCTGTCATATGGACGAGCTTGCCGTCCATGCTCTTGTCGACGGCGTCACTCTTGATCTCCTTGACATTGGCGCCGGTCTCCTCCAGCCCCCGGGCGGTGTTGACGGCCCGGCCTTCGTTCCAGAAGAGGACGACGAAGGAGAGGAGGAACACGACGATGCCGATGACGGCGCCGACGAACGAGTCCATGACGCGCTGGAACCACGACTTGTGCGAGGTTTCGCCGAGCGAGCCTCCGCCGTCGTCGTCGTAGCCGCCTCCGCCACCGCCCCAGTCATCGGCCATGTGAACTCCTCCCCTGATGAGGGATCAAAAGGATGTTGGTTGCTGGATCGCGCGCCGTTCTAGCGAGGTCCATGCTGCGAAGGATATGCAAAAATCAGGAAAAGGGACGCGAAAACGCGGCAGGCCGCTCCTCTCGGTGCGAACCATCCACGCAAGAAGCCTGGAGATGGTCTCCAGGCTTCTTTCTGCGATCACATCGCGATCCGAATCTACTTCCTCAAACTTGGCATCGGCACGGGCATCGCGACCGGAGGCGCCGGGTACGCCGGCGTCGGGATCGTCGACTGCACCGGCAGCACATAGTAGCGGACGCCGCCTTCGTAGCCTGCGGGCTGCGGCGGCGCGACGGGGGTCGGCTGGATCTGGTAGATGATCCGCTCCACGCCGAAGCTGCTGACGGGCATCGCGGGCGCCGGGGCGGGGGTCGCCTGGCCGACGCGGAAGCTGTTGTCGCGCAGGTTGACGACGACGCGGGAGGCCGTCACGCGGACCGGCTCGCCGCTGCCACGCTTCAGGACGATGCGGACGTTCCCTTCGAGCAGGACGTCGTCGCCGACGTGCTGCATGCGGTCGGCGGACAATTCCATCTGCGACGTGGAAAGCTGGACCTGGCTCGCCTGCATCTTCAGCGCCGGCGGAGCGTTCGGAATGGTCGTGGTGGTGGCGGCCTGGACCATCTGGGCGTGGACCTGGGGCGGTGCAGCGGGCGAGTTGCGAAGGATGTTCAACGCGCCGTCATTGGCGATCGGGAAGCCAAAGGTCGTGAAAGGCCCGTTCGTGGACTGCATCCGGATCGGGACCGGGGCCACCCTCGGAGCGGTCGGGCAGGCCTGGACAGTGCTTTCGACGACACGGGCGCCCGAATGGACGGTGCCGCCGTCCGGCACGTAGTACGGCGAGGTCGTCGGGACGGCGCGGGCGGCGGAAGGGACGGGCCAGGTGACGTTGCCCCAGGTGACAGGAGCCACGCCGCACGAGCCGCAGGACGGCGTTGCGCTCCCCGCGATGGCCGCTCCGGTGCCGCAGCACGCGGCGCTGCACGACGGCGCACCGCTGGTGACGGCGACCTTGCGGCCAACGAGCTGGATCGACCAGGTTGTCGGCGGAGCGACCGTCGAGGACGTGTTGGAGCGGGCGAACTCGGCGACGGACTGCACATGCTGCGCTTCAAGGGCTTTGCGCTCGAGGTTCACCTTCGCCCGGTTCACTTTCGTGACGACGACGATGCCCTTCGGCGGAGCGAACATGCGGTTGAGGTAGGGCACATGCTGGACCAACTGATGCAGCCAATGGCTCGACTCGCAGCAACCCTGGCACTCCGGGCCGGCGGCGGCGACGGGCGAGGTCTCGTGGTCCAGGCCGAACGACTGCGCCGTGGCGAGCATGGCGATCCGGGGGGTCAGCGCCTGCGCCGAGGAACCAGCCCCCAGCACCGCGAGCGTGATCAGGATGCAACGCAACGAATAGGTCATGAACTTCCTCCTTGAACGACTCCGAGGTCTTCCGGAGGACGCGGCATAGCCGATCCCTGTCGGCGTGTCAGCGCCAGTTCTTGAGCCGATTTTCCATTTTCACGCCGGCTTCTTTTCGTACTTCAGCAGCAGCACATGCTCGATAAGCCACATCAGCGTCGCCAGGCAGCGGTCGTCGGTGTCGCGCGACGGCTCGTACTCCGAGATCGACATCGCCGCCAGCTTCGACACGCCGATCGCGTCGATCAGCGGGATGACGAAGTGAGGCGACAGCCCGAACGGCAGCGGCTGGGCGACCGCCGGGAAGTACGCCGGGTCGAACACGTCGCAGTCGATGTCCAGTACGACCTTCTCCGCCGTGGCGCAGCGGCGCCGCACCTCGCTCAGCATGTTCGCGGGGTACGTCAGGATCTCGTGCGACGCCATCGCCCGCTCGAACGTGCCGGCGACGTGATCGCTGCGCAGCAGCAGGTCGCGGTGGCCGAGGTTCATGATCGGCGGCAGCGGCGTGTCGGCGTGCAGCAGGAAGTTGCCGTGCGACAGCTCGGTGGAACAATCGGACAGGTTGAAGATGTCGAGATGCGCGTCGAGCTGGATGACCAGCGTCGACGCCGCGCTCCCCAGCTCCTCGTACAGAGGCAGCGCGCCGAGGTGGTTGCCCGCGATCCAGAGCAGGAAGTCGCCCCGGTCGAGCGTTTCATGGATCGCAGCACGGGCGTCGATGCGCCAGCCCGCGTAGTCCTCGATCGTCTCGAACAGGAACTCCTCGAAGCGGACCTTGCCGGCGTAGGCGCGGGCGCGGGTCGGCGTCTTCTCGCGCTTGTTGTCCTCCAGCATCTCCTGGAAGGCGTCGGCGAGAAGTTCAGCCCCCGCTTTCGCGCCGCTGCTGCCGAAAAGATCGAACGGGAAGAACAAAGCAGTCGTTTTCACGCGGATAGGTCCTTGTGGTGGGTGGCGGAGCGGCCGTGCAACCGGAACAATCGCCATGTTTCGCCGTGTTTTCGCGAATTGCCCTGCTTGCCCCGGCGGAAGCGCTGGTTCGTTCCGTCCTGCAATACTGTATCATGGGCGTATGGAAACGGGAGCCTCGCCGCTCGACTCTTCATGGAAGCAGACATGCTCGTCGCCATGCAATCGATCAAGGACTTCTACGTCGCCAGCACCGCGATGGTCGCTGGCAGCGTCGAAATCGGGCCGGGCGTGAACGTCTGGTTCAACAGCGTCGTGCGTGGCGACCTGGCGAAGATCGTGCTCGGCGCCCGCGTCAACCTTCAGGACGGCTGCATCCTCCACACCGACACCGAC
>JAYSSW010000205.1:0-4716 GCA_043720335.1 Planctomycetia bacterium | reverse complement strand
CGGCCCCTGACGGGGCACGGCTCGCCAGGAACGCAAAACGCCTCGCGGGGTTCCGCGAGGCGTTTGGTTGCAAGGGGGTCGGATCGGCGAGGCCAGCTGCAATCCTTACACGCAGGCCGGTTCGGGCTGTTCCTGTTCGCTGTGGATCTCGTCGCGGACCTTCTGGGTCATCTTCAGCACGAAGGCCATGTCGCGAAGCATCGCGTCGGCGTCGGCCCGAAGGCGCGTTTGACGCTGGCGATTCAGGCCCTGCGCGGTCTGCGTGCTGTACGGGACGTTCGGAAGATTTGTGGTCATGACAGGGCCCTTTCTATGTTCGGTCGGCTTATTCGCATTTGACTTCGACGAAAGAAACAGAATGCACCCGCCGTGCCAATCGATGCGGATTCGCGGAAAATCGACGCAACTCATGTTCCAGTTATCGTTAGCGGAATAGGCAAGACGTGGACGTGAACGTCGGGTCGGTAGTGTACAAGATGTAACTTCTGCCGATTGCACATTCAGCTGATTGATTTTTGTACAAACGAGGCGATTCGGCGAGTAAAAGATGCAATCAACGCAACAAGGCCCACGAGACGACTCGTGGGCCTTGCGATTGGGTTTGCGTGGGGGAAGCGATCAGCGGTTCTTGCGGACCGAAGGCAGCGTCGTTTCGCCGTAGGCCGGGAAGGCGGAGGACGAGGCGGGAGCCGTCTTCGGGGCGGTCGCCGAGGGGAGCGTGGCCGCGTTCGTGCTGACGAAGTTGGTCGGCGAGTACGAAATCTGCGTCACGCCACCGGTCGTTTCACGGGGCATCGACACCAGCTTGCCATCGAACTGCAGCGTGGGCCGTTTCTGCGAGGATGCGGGTCCGACATCATTCACGCTGGGCATCGGCGCCACGTTGCGGGGGCTGCCGTTGTAGTCGAAGGTGCCGTTCCCCTGCGGTTGCGGCATCGGCTGAGGCTGGTAGGTGGGCTGGGGCTGGTACGACGGCGCGTACGTCTGAGGAGCGGGCGCCTGGTAGCCGGCCTGGTTGAGCGTCACGGTCGGAGCGGTCGTGACGACGTTGTCGGAGCAGCCGTAGTAGTACGACGGGGTGGCGTAGTACGGGCTGGAGTAGTTGCTGTAGCCGCCGACGCCGATGTAGTTGCTGTAGCCGCCGTAGCCGCCGCCGTAGTAGCTGCGATAGCCGCCGCCGTAGGAGAAGCCGCCGTAGCCGCCGCCGCCGTAATAGCCGCGACCGCCGTAGGAGAAGCCGCCGTAGCCGCCGCGATAGCCGCCGTAGCCGCCGCCGCCGTAGCCACCGCGTCCGTAGCCGCCGCCGCCGTAGCCACCGCGTCCGTAGTGGACGAGTTCGGTGTCAGCGCCGCCGTCGAACTGGTTCTCCGCCACGTTGGCGTTGGCGCTGGGTCCGCCGAGGCGATGCAGGTCGTCGTCCGCGCGGGTGGCGCTGCTGCCCGCGAGAACCAGAAGTCCCGCAGCCAAGGCCGTCCATTCCAATCGTCGCATGATCTCGCCCTCCGATGAGAAAAAGGGGGTTTCCGCAACCGTGAAGGTCGAATGGCGTTTCCGCTGGCGAGCCACACCTTCATTGTAACCGACGCGGCAAGGGAAACCAACTTGCGCCGCCTGGTCTTGCACTCTTTTCACACAGCGGGCATAAGTCGGCGATTCTTTGGATTGTTCCCCGTTGAGCGCCCGCGTGTTCTGGCGAAGCGAGCCGGAATGAAGCCGACGCGTTTTTGCCCCGGCGGGGCAACGGGGTGTAGCCACGGGTGGAGCGCAGCGCAACCCGTGGTTGCGACGTGAAGCAGGCATTTCGCCCCGGAGGGGCGATGGAATCTCCGTCGCCCCTACCGGGGCGAACTCCCGCGCGACACGACACCCCACGGGTTGCGCTGCGCTCCACCCGTGGCTACATTCCGCTGCCCCGCCGGGGCAGAAAAGAAGGCCAATCTCCACTGCCCAAGCGTTTCATTCCTGAACGCACGAAGTAAAAACGGGAAAGTACCTGGAGGCCGCACGATGCATCTCGCACGCTTTCTTCTACTCGGCGTCTGTCTGCTTCCCGCGTCCAGCGGATGCAGCAAGCAGGACAGCGAAGCGATCTCGAAGATCTCCCGCAAGCTGCTCGACCGCGCAACCGCCGCCACCGACGAGGCCCGCGAAAAGCTTGACGTGCCCTGGAAAGGCGCGGGCAAGGACGCGCCGCTGCGCGACCGCGTCCAGGCCAGGCTGCGCTGGGAGAACACGCTGGCGGACCAGGCCATCGAAGTCGTGGTGCGCGAGAAGGAAGTCGAGCTGAAGGGCACGGTCAAGACCGCGTTGCAGAAGCAGCGGGCCTTCGAGCTGGCCGCCGCGACCAGCGGGGTGGACAACGTGCAGGATTCGCTCAAGACCGCGGAGGAGTAGAAGCGCGCTCAAGCGTTCGCGGCGAGTGCGCAGCTGAAGATGAAGGTGATGAGGCAAAGGCGAAGCAGAGCGGACACGGCGGACTCCAGACGTGAAAAGGGCAAAAGAAGCCGAAGCTTCTTCTGCCCTGGTTCGTTTCAGCGATTCAACGGCGATCAGTCGAGGTCTTCGCCGCCCTTGCCGGCCTTCTTCTCGTCCTTGGGCAGATCGGCGACGAGGGCGTCGCTGGTCAGCAGCAGGGTCGCGACGCTGGCGGCGTTCTGCAGCGCGCTGCGGACCACCTTGGTCGGGTCGATGATGCCTTCCTTGACCATGTCGACGTACTCGTTGCGGCGGGCGTCGTAGCCGTAGGTCACGGACTTGTTGCGCAGCACCTCGTTGGCGACGACCTCGCCGTTCTCGCCGGCGTTGCCGCAGATCTGGGTGATCGGCGACTTGCAGGCGCGGACGACGATCTTGTAGCCGGCTTCCTCGTCGGGCGACAAATCCTTGGGAGCGGAGACGGCGAGGGAAGCGCGGAGCAGGGCGACGCCGCCGCCGGGCAGGATGCCTTCCTGGTTGGCGGCGCGGGTCGCGTGCATCGCGTCCTCGACGCGCATCTTCTTCTCCTTCATCTCGCTCTCGGTGGCGGCGCCGACGTTCAGCTTGGCCACGCCGCCGGACAGCTTGGCGATGCGCTCGCTCAGCTTCTCCTTGTCGTAGTCGCTGGTCGACTTGTCCAGCTCGCGCTGGATCATCGAGATGCGGCCGACGATGGCCTCCTTGCGCTCCTTGTCCTTGGTCTCGACGATGATGACGGTGTTGTCCTTGTCGATCTTGACCTTCTTGGCGCGGCCGAGGTCCTTGAGGGTGATGTTCTCGAGCTGGACGCCGAGATCCTCGAAGATCGCCTTGCCGCCGGTGAGGATCGCGAGGTCCTCGAGCATCGCCTTGCGGCGGTCGCCGTAGCCGGGCGCCTTGACGGCGCAGCACTTGAACAGGCTGCGCATCTTGTTGATGACGAGGGTGGCCAGGGCTTCGCCCTCGACTTCCTCGCAGATGATGAGGATCGGCTTGCCGGCCTGGACGACCTTCTCGAGGATGGGGACGAGGTCCTTGTTCGAGGAGATCTTCTTCTCGTGGATCAGGATGTACGGGTCTTCGAGCTCGCACTCCATCGACTGCGGGTCGGTGACGAAGTACGGCGAGACGTAGCCGCGGTCGAACTGCATGCCTTCGACGAACTCGTAGCTGGTCTTGGTGGTCTTGCCGTCCTCGACGGTGATGACGCCGTCCTTGCCGACGCGGTCCATCGCCTCGGCGATGATCTTGCCGATCTCGTTGTCGTTGTTGGCGGCGATGGTGGCGACGTTCTCCAGGTCCTTCTTGCCCTTGACGGGGATGCTCATGGCCTGGATCTTGTCGACGATGTCGACGACGGCGCGCTCGATGCCGCGCTTCATGAGCATCGGGTTGACGCCGCTGACGACGGCGCGGAGGCCTTCGTTGAAGATCGCTTCGGCGAGGACGGTGGCGGTGGTGGTCCCGTCGCCGGCGATGTCGCTGGTCTTGGAGGCGACCTCCTTGACCATCTGGGCGCCCATGTTCTCGTACTTGTCCTCGAGTTCGATCTCCTTGGCGACGGTGACGCCGTCCTTGGTGACCGTGGGGGAGCCGAAGCTCTTCTGGAGGATGACGTTGCGCCCCTTGGGTCCGAGCGTGACCTTGACCGCGCGGGCCAGCTTCTGGACGCCGCGGCGCATCGCTTCGCGGGCTTCCTGGTCAAAGGCAATCTGCTTCGCAGCCATTCGATGGTCTCCTGTGCGGAGCTGACAGCTTGCAGCCAACAGCTCACAGCCAATACGGAATATGTGGGGTTGTTTTCGAGGGATGGATCAAAAGCCGACCGGAACGGGTGTCGGACTATTCATCAACGACGGCCAACACGTCTTCTTCGCGCATGATGAGGATGTTGCCGCTGGTGTTGGTGCCGTCCTTGTACTCGTCGCCCGCCCAGGCGGTGAAGAGGACGGCGTCGCCGACCTTGACCTGCAAGCCGCGCCGGGTGCCGTCGTCGAGCAGCCGGCCCGCGCCGATGGCGAGAACCTTCCCCTTCTGGGGCTTGTTCTTGGCGCTGTCCGGCAGCAGGATGCCCCCAGCGGTCTTCTCCTCGGCGTCGTTGCGGCGAACGACGATCCGATCCCCCAGCGGCCTTACCTTCATGGTAGAAGTCTCCCGATTGCATGGAATGCGAGTCTGTTGTGCCCGCACCGACAACAGCAAGTTCCATGCCCGAACGCCGCGATGACGCAACTCGATGGCAGTGTTGGTTTTTCGCATTCA
>JAYSSW010000204.1:0-9868 GCA_043720335.1 Planctomycetia bacterium | reverse complement strand
GCAGCGCACCCTGGGATAAGCTAGACACCCACGCATCTGCCCCAACGGGGCTGCATCGGCCTTTGAAACCCGCGTTATGCAACGCCGTTGGCGTAGAGAATTGTGGGACGAACCGGCCCCCAGGGTGCGCTACGCGACCCTGGGCTTTGTTATGCAGCACCTTTGGTGCAAAAAAGCGATTCCTTGTCGCGCTGGCGATGTTGGCCTTACTGACATCGCCTATGCGTCTGCGTGCCCAACAAAAGGAGCCGACGCCGGAGCAGGCGGCGTTCTTCGAGGCGAAGGTGAGGCCGCTGCTGGTCGAGCACTGCCACGCCTGCCACGGCCCCAAGAAGCAACAGGGCGACCTGCGGCTCGACTCGCGAGCGGCGATTTTGGCGAGCGCCGAGAACGGCCCCATCGTCGTGCCGGGACATCCCGACAAGAGCGGGCTGATCCAGGCGATCCAGTACACCGGCGCGATCAAGATGCCGAAGAAGGGGAAACTGCCAGCGGCGGCGATCGACACGCTCACCGCCTGGGTCAAGATGGGCGCCCCCTGGCCGAGCGAGAAAAGCACGAAGAAGGACGACGACGCCTGGCGCACGCACTGGGCGTTCCAGCCGACCCGCAAGCCCGCTGTGCAGATGGTGAACGGAGTGTCGTCGGCAATCGACGCCTTGCTGATGACGAAGCTCGATGCGAAAGGGCTGAAGCCGAGCGCCGCCGCCGACCCGCGCACGCTGCTTCGGCGATTGACTTTTGACGTGATCGGCCTGCCGCCGACGCCGGAGGAGATGGACGCGTTCGTGATGGAGTGCGCCAGCGCGAAGCCGCAAGTCGCGTTGGCGAAAGCCGTGGATCGGCTGCTGGCGTCGCCGCACTACGGCGAGCGCTGGGGCCGGCACTGGCTGGACGTGGCCCGCTACGCCGACACGAAGGGCTACGTCTTCTTCGAGGAGGCGAACTTCCCCTGGGCCTACACCTACCGCGACTACGTCATTCGTTCGCTGAACGAGGACAAGCCGTACGACCAGTTCGTCGTCGAGCAGCTCGCCGCCGACCTGCTGCCGCTGGGGGACGACCGTCGGTCGCTCACGGCGCTCGGCTTCCTCACGTTGGGGGGGCGATTCATGAACAACGCCCACGACATCCTCGACGACCGCATCGACGTGGCGACGCGCGGCTTGATGGGGCTGACGATGAGCTGCGCCCGCTGCCATGACCACAAGTACGACCCGGTCAGCGCCAAGGACTACTACGGCCTGTACGGCGTGTTCGCCAGCTCGACGGAGGCGGTGGTGCCGCCGCTGTTCCTGCCGGCGCCGAAGACCGACGAGTACGCGAAGTTCGAGAAGGAGTTGTTGATTCGCGAGAAGAAGCTGACCGATTTCGTGAAGTCGAAGCGCGACGAGCTGACGGCCGGCGCCCGCAAGCGAGTCGCGGAGTACCTGCTGGCCTCCCACGCGCTGCGCGACGTGCCGAGCACCGAGGACTTCATGCTGATCGCCGACGGCGCCGACCTCAACCCGACGATGATCGTGCGCTGGCAGAAGTACCTGCAGCGCACCGCGAAGAAGCACGACCCGGTCTTCGCCCCCTGGCACGCGCTCGGCGCCGTCCCCGAAGCGGACCTGCCCGCGAAAGCGGTGGCCATCCTCGACCGACTCACTGCGTCGAAGGAGACGCCGATCCATCCGCTCGTCGCGAAAGCGCTGCGGGCGAATCCGCCGAAGTCGATGAAAGACGCCGCCCAGCAGGTCGCCAGCGTTCTGCACGCCGCCGACAAGCAATGGGCCGAAACGCTCAAGACCAGCCCGCAGGCGACCCGGCTTGCCGACGACGCCGACGAGGCGCTGCGGCTCGTCCTCCACGGCGCCGACGCTCCGGCGAACGTGGCGGTGCTGCCGTACGGCGACCTGTCGCTGCTGCCCGACCGCCCCTCGCAGGGCAAGTTGCAGGAGCTGCGGAAGGCGCTGGAGCAGTGGCGCTCGACCGGCAAAGGCGCCCCCGCCCGCGCTCATGCACTGGAGGACCTGCCGACGCCGATCGAGTCGCACGTCTTCACGCGAGGCAACCCGAACAGCCGGGGCGACGCCGCCCCGCGCCAGCTGCCCGCGTTCCTCACGAACCACCAGGCCAAGCCGTTCATGCAGGGCAGTGGCCGGCTGGAGCTGGCCCGCGCCATCGCCAGCAAGGACAACCCGCTGACCGCACGCGTCATCGTCAACCGCGTTTGGATGCACCATTTCGGCCAGGGGCTGGTCCGCACCCCCAGCGACTTCGGCCTGCGCAGCGACCCGCCCAGCCATCCCGAACTGCTCGACTGGCTGGCGGCCACGTTCATCGAGGACGGCTGGTCCCTCAAGATGCTGCACCGCCGCATCCTGCTGTCGGCTGCCTACGCCCAGCGCAGCGACGACCGCGCGGAAGCGGCCCGCATCGACCCGGAGAACCGCTTGCTCTGGAAGATGCCGCGCCAGCGGCTCGACTTCGAGGCGACGCGCGACAGCCTGCTCTTCGTCGCAGGAAAGCTCGACCGCGGCGTCGGCGGGCCGTCGGTGACGGCGCCGCTGGCAGCGACCGCGAATCGCCGCACGCTCTACAGCTTCCTCGACCGGCTCAATGTGCCGGGCCTGTTCCGAACCTTCGACTTCCCCAGCCCCGACGCGACCAGCCCGCAGCGCGAAGACACGACGATCGCCCCGCAGGCGCTGTTCCTCATGAACCACCCGTTCGTGCTGGAAGCCGCCCGCAACGTGCTGCGCCGGCCGGAGATCGCCAACGAGAAGGACGCGACGAAGCGCATCGACCGCATGCATCAGCTGCTGTTCGCCCGACCCCCGTCGCCGCACGAACGCGAGTTGGCGACCGCGTACCTGAAGTCGGGCAGTGACACGTCCGCCGCGTGGGAACGCTACGTCCACGCCCTTCTGCAAACGAACGAGTTCGTGTGGGTCGATTGACGAACCGCTATGCGTTTCGCTTGCCGTCCGCGGCGTCCAGCAATTCCTGCAGCTTCTTCAGCCAGTGGCGCGGCTTGGCGAGCAGGTCCTTGCTGATGAAGTGGACGACGCCGACGGCGCGCAGCTTCTCGGTCTGCTCGGCCGACTGCACCTGCGAGAAGATGGCGATGGGCGTGTCCTGGTGCAGCGGCAGGCGGCGCAGGCGGCGGCACAGCTCGATGCCGTCCATGCCGGGCAGTTGGATGTCGCACAGCAGCAGGTCGGGTCGGTTCGTCTGCAGATGGGCCCACGCCTTCTCCGCCGTCGTGAACCATTCGATCTGCTGGCCCGCCTTGCCGCCGACCTTCAGGATGAACTGGCCGATCTCCGGCAGGTCCTCGACCAGCACGATGCGCGGCTTGCCCCCCGGCTGGCGCGGCTTGTCACTCACGGGTTCCGCCTTGGTCGCTGGAGCGGCGGCGGCCGGCTCCGTCCTTCGTTTGCTGCGGCCTCCGACCGGCTTCCGCACGGGCAGCGCGCTCTCCAGGCTCGCCGGCGCGCGCGGCAGCGTGAAGAGGAACGTGGCGCCCTGGCCTTGCTGCGACTCCACCCAGATGCGCCCGCCGTGCGCCTCGACGATCTTCTTGCAGATCGCCAGCCCCGCCCCGGTCCCCTCGTACTCGTCGGTGGCGTGCAGGCGGCGGAACAAGCCGAAGATCTTGTCGTGGTGCTCCGCGTCGATGCCGATGCCGTTGTCGCGCACCCACACGACGAGCTGCTTCGGATCCTCCGCCTCCGCCACGCCGATCACGACGACCGGCGCGACGTCCTGGTTGTACTTCAGCCCGTTGGCCACGAGGTTGGCGAGCAGCTGGATGATGCGGTGCGGGTCGCCGACGACGCTCGGCAGCGATCCTTCGGTGAGGATGGTCGCCTCCTTCCGCTGGATCAGGTCGACGAGGTCCTGCCGCACGGTGGCGACGGCGCGGTTGAGGTCGAAGATCTCCGGGGCGAAGGTGATGCGGCCGGCGTGCCCGAGGTTCAGCAGCTCGTCGATGAGCGTGCCGAGGCGGCGGCTGGCGCGGACGAGGTGGTTGACGTACTGGAACCCGTCGGCGCCGAGCTGCCCGGCGTGCTCCTCGGCCAGCATGCTGCTGTAGGTCTGCAGCGTGCGCAGCGGCTCCTTGAGGTCGTGCGACACGACGTGCGTGAAGTCCTCCAGCTCGGCGTTGATGTGCATCAGCCGCTGGTTGATGCGCTCCAGCTCGTTGCCGCGCGTGCGCAGCTCGTGCGACAGGCGGTTCTTCTCGGTGAGGTCGAGGGCGGCGCTGCGGAAGCGGGTCGGCGCCCCCGTGTCGTCGACGACGGCGACGGTGCGGATCCAGATGTCGATGGCCGCGCCGTCGCGGCGGCGCCACTGCGTCTCCAGCTCGCCTTCGCGCAGCGGGAGGCGCCGGGCCAGCTCGCCCGCTTCCGCCTTCACCGCGAGGAGGTTGGCGTAGGGCTGGCGCAGCAGCTCTTCGCGCGTGCGGCCGAGCGTGCGGTTGAGCGTGTCGTTGAAGGCGACCAGCGTGCCGTCGGCGTCGAGGCTGAAGAACATGACCGGGGCGTTGTGGTACAGGTCGCGGTAGCTCTCCTTGAGCCGCTGCAGGTTCTGGTTCACGTCGCTGAGCCGCACCGACATGCGGTCGTGGTCGCGCGTCTGCTTGAGCAAAGCGCGTTCGGCGCGCCGCTGCGGCGAATGGTCGTGCAGCAGGCACCAGAATTCGGCGACCACGCCGCCGGGCCTGCGCCGCGTCCACAGGTCGAGGCGGACATGCACGAACAGCGACGGATCGAGCGGCGGCAGCAGGTTCGTGTCGGAAAGCCGCGCCGGCTTCGTCGCCTGGGCGGAATCGGCCTTCGGCAGCTTCAGCAGCCGCACCTCGACCGAATGCGGCATGCGGCTGGTTTCCGCCGTCGTGAACGCCTGGTCGAGCGCGGTGATGTCCTCCGGATGGAACACCTGGAACACCGGCTGGCCCTGCAGGTCGCCCCGCCCGCGGCGCAGCAGAGCCACCAGCGACTTCGACAGCGTCAGCCAGGTCCGCTGCGGGCTGATGCGGGCGCGGAGCTGGTGGCGGAACGGGCTGGGCCAGCGCTTCAGCGCGCGCTGGAGCTGCTTGTCGAGCTTCCGCTGCTGCTCCTTGCTGGCCGCTTCCTTCGCCTCGGCTTCCTGCTCGGCGCTTTCGGCCAAACGCCTCGCCGCCCGCGTTTCCCGTTGGCGCAGCAGCGAAACCACCAGCCCCGCCAGCGCTCCGGCCGCTCCGCCGACCGACAGGAATGCGACGAGGTGGTCGCTTGGCTCATCGACGAAAAGCGACGTGGCGACGTGCCCCAGCACGGCGACCAGCACGCCGAAGAAACCGCCGAGCAGGGCGTGGCCAACGAACGAGGTCATGGAGGATGCGGTTGTGGACGGGCCAAACAAAAAGCAGAGGAGTCCGCCTCCTCTGCTTGCTGGTACCCACAACACTATAGCTCGCGGCAGGGCCGCACGCCACGCAAGATTGCGTAGATCAGGCGTTCACCGGCATGCACACCTGTTCCAGCAGTTTCTCGCACTGTTCCTGGAGCAGATCGGCCAGGTTCGGCAGCGCCTGCCCCGGCGGCAGCGCCTCGCCCAGCACCGTCAGCCAACGCGGGAAGCCGTACAGCGCCGCGAAATGCTCCAGCTGCACCGGCTCCAGGCGCGAGCGGCTCCCCTTGCGTTCCGCGTCCTGCCAGATCGTCTTGCTCTTGCCGCTCAGCACCACGTCGTCGTGCGGACGCAGCAGGATCAAGTGGTCGATCATCTGTGGCTCCAGGTCGAGGGCCGACAGCTTGATCTCCAGGTCGCGCGGCTTGCCCGCGCCGCGGCCCAGGAACAGCCCGACGCCGACCTTCCACGGCTGGCCGTCGCGGCAGACCCAGTGCGTGATCGCGATGGCGCCGTAGGTCGGGTGCTCGCCGAACGAGAACTCCGGCACGACATGCTGCAAGCGCCACGGGCCGACCTTCACGCCGTGCTCGTGGCACGTCTGCAGGAACGCCCCCAGCCCCGCCTGCAGCTCGCGCGTCGCCCCGGTCAGCGAGCCTTCCGGCGCCAGCTTCTCCCGCGCCGACTGCAGCGCGTGCTCCCACGATTCCGCCAGGCCGGGCATCCCCGTTGACATCGCCGTTGTCACTGGCGCGGCCTTCGTCTCCAGCAGCACCTTGACCGCGGCCATCGACGGCGGGGGCGACTGCATCACCGGCGTCTCGATGATCGTCACCGACTTCGCCGTCACCGCTTCGGGCATCGGGTTCACGCGCGGCGCCGGCGCGGCTTCCATCATCGGCGGGCGGGCGGGAGGCGTGTCCATCTCGTAGGCCGCCTGCTGCACCTCGCCGTAGACGAGATGGTCGAACAGCCGGCGGAACTGCTGCAACATGTCGCGCAGCGTCGGTTCGGTGCGGGCGATCTGCTGCACCTGCTCCTCCGTGAACGGATGGATCGGCGACCGCTCGGCGTCGAACGGCATCGCTTGCAGCGACGGCCGCAGCCGTGCTTCGACGACGCTGCGGACGAGATCGACGGGCGGCGCTTCGAGCCGCAGCGCCTTGATGGTGCTGTGGCCGGGGACGTGGACGGGGTTGTTGAGGCGGTCCTGGATGTAGCCGTCGAGCGACGGGATGAAGCGGTTCCACAAGCCGCGCTCGGCGAAGACGAGGAAGCAGAGGCCGGGGATCTGGTGCATCACCTGCACGATTCCGGCGAAGAAGGTCTCGGCCGTGCGATGGCCGTCGTCGGAGCGGCGTGCGAGCAGCAGGTCTTCGAGCTGGTCGAACGCGACGACGACAGGGATCTTCAGGATCTGGAACACTTCCATCAGCACCTTGAACAGCGACAGGACGAGTTCCTGCCGGCTCGGCTGGACCTTGTAGTCGAGTTCCGCGAAGCCATAGGTGACGAAGTTGGCGAGTTCGCTCTCGTCGCCGAGCAGGGCGGCGCGGACGAAGCCGTGGTGGATGTGGCGGCGCATCAGTCCGGCGGCGCTGTGGGTCTCGGTGCGGTCGAGGTGCTTCCAGACGAGGTCGCACGCCTTCTCGGCATCGACCTGGCTTTCGGCGCAGAGGCGGCGCAGCGTGGAGTACGGGTTGATTGCTGCGCGGGAGAGCTGGTCGATGAGCCACTGCGTGCGTTCCTGCGCTTGGGAACTGCCGATGCCGAGCAGGCGGGTCCAGCGAACGAGCGACGGGGCGGGGAACAGCTCCATTTGGTCCTCGCGCGTGGAGGCGCTGAGGGAGTCGAGGAGGAGCCTGCGGGCGAGGTCGTCGCTGAGGACGTCGAGGGGGCGCCGGCCGCGCTGCTTGCCGCCGCCGAGGAGGGTGTCGATGAGCTGGAAGAGGAGATATTCGAGGAAGTTGCCGTCCTTCTGGAAGGTGCCTGGGGTGACGAGGAGCTGCCAGGCGCCGTCGCCGCCGTGCTTGATGGAGTGCAGCAGATGCGTCTTGCCGGCGCCCTTGTTGCCAAGGACGGGGACGATCTCGGAGTGGGTCGTCGGAACGTCGCGATACAAGTTCACGACGCCGAGCAGCTGGCTGCGTTCCCGGGCGAACAGCTCGGCGACATGGTAGCGGGCGCAGACCTCGTCGTCGGGGTTGCGTGCGAAGTAGTTGCGGAAGGGATTGCCGGTCAGCCGCAGGGCTTCCATCCCCTGGTCGGCCAGGTTGCGTTCGGCGGTGGCGACGGTCATGGTTCCATCCTCGGGCAGTGGCCAGGGGTCAGGGGTCAGGGGTCAGGGGTCAGGGGTCAGGGGTCAGGGGTCAGGGGTCAGTGAAGACAGTCATCGTTCCGTGGTGCAATTTTGGTCGAAGGATGGGCACCCCTCGCCCCTTCGGGGAGAGGGGAGGGGGTGAGGGGTCATCCCACGTCAGAAGACAGTATCACTTGCAACGTTTCCCCTCAATTTCGCAGGTTGGCGTAGTAGGCGATCTCGTGGCCGATCAGCAGGGCGAGGGCCGGTTCGGGCAGCTGGTACAGCGGGCCGGTCCACGGGTGGAGGTAGATTTCCTGGTGCTGGTGCAGGTGGCGCAGATGGTCGTGGAACTGCCCGATCGACAGCGTCGCCTGCGACTGTCGCAGGTGGCGGAACAGCTCCGGCAGCGGGCAGTCGCCGAGCAGTCCCGACTGGCGCCAGTGCTGGAGCTTCGCGCGCAGCTTCTCCGTCAGTCCGTGCGGATCGACGCGCTCGTCGGCGGGGCTTTTCTTCGCGGCCAGCGTCAGCAGGGCGGCGCGGACGATCTCCAGCTGCTGCTGCGACTTCTCCAGCTCGCGACGGATCGACGCCAGTGCTTCGCTGCTGCGGTCGAGCGCCAACGCCACGACCTGCGTCATCTGCGACGGGTCGGCGTTTTCGGCGAGGCGGCCGAGGCCCTTGTCGCGGACGGGGGCGGACTCGTGATCCGACGGATCACGGCCGGCGCGCAGCAAGGCTTCGACGACCAGGTGGTTGGAATTGTCCGCCAAGCGACCCTCCGTGGCCGAATGCGCGATCGGGGCGACCTCAGGCGACGATTATCGCGAGCGGCCGATTTCACGCAAGACCAAGCGGGGAGCGAGCCGCCCGATTTGCCGATCTTGCCGGTTCGCTGGGTGGCGACGGCGCGGAAAACGGCAGAAAACTTCGTTTTTCTCGTTACAGATTGCCTGTTTTCGCCATAATGGGTATCCGAAACACAAGATTCTTGCGTCCGAGCGAAGCATCGTTGGGCGCGAACCAAACCAGGTTGCAGAGGGGACCACATGTCGCGAATTTCCGGATGGGCATTGAAACTACTGGGCGTCGCCGCACTGCTTGCGTTGACCGCAGGCGTGCCGTCGGCGCAGGACAAGACGCCGAAGCACGACGTCGCCTCGCTGAACGCCTCGCTGCGCGACGTGCTGAAGGTCGGCGTCGACCTGTTCAACAACCAGGGGGACTACGTCGGCTGCTTCCGCCTCTACCACGGCGCCCTGTTGTCGGTGAAGCCGTTCCTCACGCCGGAGCTTCAGAAGGTCGTCGACGAGGGGATCGCCAAGACGAACGGCCTGCCGGTCAGCAGCGACAAGGCGTTCGAGCTTCGCCGCGTGATCGACGAGATCCGCGACAAGACCCGCGTCGTGCCGAAGGTGGAAGAGAAGAAGGTCGAGGAGAAGAAGAAGACCGACGACAAGAAGGTCGAGGAGAAGAAGAAGGTCGAAGAGAAGAAGAAGGTCGAAGAGAAGAAGACCGACGACAAGAAGGTCGAGGAGAAGAAGAAGATCGACGAACCCAAGGCGACGGACGGGAAGGCGGAAGTCGCGGGGCGGATCATGTTCGCGGGCAAGCCGCTGGCGAGCGGGTTCGAGGTGACGCTGACGATGGGGCTGAAGAGCTTCTCGACGGTGGTGCAGAAGGACGGCACGTTCCAGCTCAAGACGCCGGTCCCGCCGGGCACCTACCGGGTGACGGTCAACACGCTGCCGGGCCAGGCGCCGAAGGGGCTGGCCGTGCCGGCGCGGTACAGTTCAGCGGACACGTCGGGTCTGATGATCCAGGTGGCCCCGGGCCGCCAGATGGTCGACCTGAACCTCGTCAACTGATCGCGGTTGGATCGCGGCGTGAAATCATTGCAGGGTGCGCGACGCGCACCCTGTTTTCGTATCGGGTGAAACGCGGCGAGGCGCTGGTTCGTCGTTGAGGTTCACTTGCCGATTCGTCCAGGCTGGCCGTTCATCGCGTTCTGCCACTACCCCGCCTGGCCCACGGACTGTTCCCACCATAGCGCCTCGCGGACCTGCGTCAACGCCCGGCCCAGCAGGTTGAGGCCGCGCCACTGCGAGCGGTCTCGCGCTCGCGGATCGTCGTCGGCGAGGCCGATGCCCCACACCCGGTCGTGCGGCGACGCCTCCACCAGCGTCG
>JAYSSW010000203.1:0-2176 GCA_043720335.1 Planctomycetia bacterium | reverse complement strand
CGCCATTCTCTCCAGTCATGCGGGGACGGTGTCGCGGCTCCCATGCATCTGTCTTACAGCGCAAGAAGTTTAGTTCTTTGCGCAGCGATCAGTAAACTCGCAGCAGCATGAGCACGGCCCACGTCTGCGCGGCGACCACGAGCGGCAGGACGAGAATCACCAGCGCCGTCCAGACCCGCAGTCCGCCGCGCAGCTTTTGGATCAGCGCATCGTCCACGGAGGTTTGCAACTCGTCCCGCACCTTCCGCAAGTCGATGCCGCCGCGCGTGGCCTCTTCTTCGCGGAAGCGCGCCAGCGTGTATTTTCGGATCGCGTCGAGCAGCTTCCCCTGAATCTTGCGGCGCAGCCAGCCAGCCTGCGAAATGTCGCCCATGACCGCGTTGATGGCGCTGTTCAGCATCGTTTCCGCTTGCGCGAGCGGGATCCGCTGCAGCCCGCGAGCGATCGTTCCGACATGTGATTCCGCCGAAGCTCCCAGCATCCGGTCGAAGACCAGGTTCACCAGGGACCGGCCCAGCTTCAGCGTGCCGAGGCCATGCACCAACGCCAGCACGACCGCTCGTTTGACGCCGAGGACGACGCCCGCTGACAACGCTTCCATCATGGCGACGACGGCGGCGATGGCCGCGTAGAGCCAGTGGTGCTCGCGCAACGCGTAGTACGACACGCCCGCCAGCACGACCCCCGCGAGCGCCAGCATCAGCAGCGTGGTAGCGAAGGACCGCAGCGCCACCAAGACCAAGGTTGCGAAGTGGCCGCGGATGGACGGTGCGATGTCCTTCACTGGTTGTCGGTTGGGATCAATCACTTCTCCCCCACGCAGTACAGGAAGAGATCGGAGCGCAGCAGCAGGCGGCTGCCAGCGACGGCGGGGCTGGCGTTGAAGATGCTGCGGTCGGACAGGTCGTTGAGGGCCAGCCGCTCGAACTTCGGCGACGCGGCCAGCACCAGGGTGCGGCCTTCGCGCGAGACGTAGTACAGCTTGCCGTCGGCGAGCAGGGCCGAGGCGTAGGTTTGGCCCGCCCCCTGCACGCGTTCCTCGTAGACGATCTTGCCGCTCATCGCTTCCGCGCAGTAGGCGACGCCCGTGGTGTCGTGCATCCAGTACAGATGGCCTTCGTGCAGGATCGGCGAGGAGACGTTCGATCCCTTGTTGCTGGACCAGAGCCGATGGGTCTTGGTCACGTCGCCGCGCCCGCCCGCCTTCACCGCGACGGCGGCGACGCCGGAGCGGCCGCCGATCGACCAGACGACGCCGTCGTGAGCCACGGCGCTCGGCACGATGTACCAGGTGATGCCGTTGTCGCACGACCACAGCGCCTCGCCGGTTGCGGGGTCGAAGGCGAGCACCTTGCCCGGCGTGCCGACGACGAGTTCCACCTTGCCGTCCGGGAGGTTGACGAGCAGCGGCGTGTTCCAGGCCTCGCGAATCCCCTTCGCCCGCCAAACTTCCTTGCCCGATTTCTGGTCGAGCGCCACCAGGCTTTGGCTTTCGATGCTGGCGTTGACGATCACCAGGCTGCCATGCAGGACGGGCGAGGTCGCCGACCCCCAGCCGTTCAATTCCGAGCCGACGTCGGCCCGCCAAAGCTGCTTGCCGGCCATGTCGAAGGCGACGACGCCCGACTTGCCGAAGAAGGTGTAGATGCGTTCGCCGTCGCAGACCGGCGTGCTGGAAGCGTAGCCGTGGTCGTCGCGGATCGCCGCCTGTTCAGGCAGCTTCGGTTCGATGTCGGACTTCCAGAGGACGTCCCCCTTGTCGCGGCCGAGGCAGACGAGGTGCAGCTTGAGCTGGTCCATCTGGCCGCGCCCCTTGCCGGGCACGTTGTAGCCGGTGAAGCAGGTGAGATAGATCTTGTCGCCGACGACGATGGGGCTGGACGTGCCCGGCCCGGGGAGCGCGGTCTTCCAGAGGAGGTTGTCCTTCTTGCCCCAGGTGGTCGGCGTTCCTTTGGCGGTGCTGACGCCCAGCCCGCCCGGCCCGCGGAACTGCTTCCAGTCGCCGGCATTGTCCTGGGTGGATGCGATGTCCACCGGGACAACAAGCAGGGTGCAGGCGAGCAGGATGCGGCAAACCGTCCGATTTTCTCGATGGCTCATGGTGGCTCCAGCTTGTTGGGGGATCATGGCGATTGGAAGGTGCAGGACACGAACGGCTCACGGCTGCGCTTTCAGC